>DAIODL010000062.1:0-9437 GCA_036746815.1 Desulfobulbus sp. | reverse complement strand
TTTCCGTGGAGCCCTGCAGGGTGGACACCAGAATACCGGTGTAACTGTCCGGGCCGATGTGCGGATCCTGGATGATGGAGGCAAGCACCGCGTAGGCACCGGAGCCGGAGAGCGGCCGGAGCAGCACCATGGGCAGCGCGTCCGCGGGCAGTCCCAGGGGGCCGGTGAATTTGCCGAGAAAGCCCACGCTCAGTTCCAGCGCGCCACTGGCACGGAGCATGGCCACGGCCACCAGAATCACCACCATATACGGGATGATGCGGATGGCCACCTGAAACCCTTCGCGGCCGCCTTCCACCATGGTTTCGTACACCGGTACCTTGCGCAGGGCACCGAAAATAAGGAAACCAAGCATCAGCCCGGGAATGATCCAGGGGGCGACTGCCTCGCCGTAGAGCACAGCCAGGGGTACCAGCGCAAACAGCACGGCCATGGCCGTGAGGCTCACCCACAGGGGATAGGGATGCTCCTCGTTGTCTGCGGACGGTGCTTCCGCATCCGCGTCGACTGCCGGATTTTCCAGCGGCTGCGGTGCCGCACTCCAGCGGCTGTAGAGTTTGGCCGCGAGAATAGCCACCGTGGTGGAAAGGATGGTGGCGCACAGGGTGGTGGGCAGGATGGCCGCCGGGGTCACGGAACCGGCAGCGGCACGCAGGGCAATCACCCCGGTGGGCAACAGCGTGACTGACGAGGTGTTGATGGCCAGGAACAGCACCATGGCGTTGGTGGCGGTGCCGGGTTTGCTGTTGAGTTTGTCCAGCTCCTGCATTGCGCGGATGCCAAAGGGCGTGGCCGCGTTGCCAAGCCCCAGCACATTGGCGGACAGGTTGAGGATCATAGCGCCCATGGCTGGGTGTTCGGCGGGCACATCCGGGAAAAGCCGCACCATCAGTGGACGGATGAGACGCGCGATGATGCGCAGCATGCCGCCTGCTTCCGCCACCTTCATCAGCCCCATGAACAGGGTCATCACGCCCACCAGCCCAATGGCCAGGGTGACCGCGCCGCCGGCAGCTTCGATCATGGCCTTGGACAGGAGCGCCATGGGCGCCACCCCGCCCTCCACCGGCGACCAGATCAACTGGTGCCAGCCCGCCAGCACAAAGGCCACACTCACCATGAGGAGCAGAATAAAATTCATGAAGTACTGTCTCGTGTTGAAGAAACACAGCCTTGCCGGCCTGCAACGGGTTTATTCATCCTATCCTATCCGGATGTCTCTGTAAATGGCAGGAAAGAATGGATATTACGTGGAGGAGGCTCTTTATGTGCGTCCAGGGATTGCAAGGGGGGTAACCAATCCTTTCCTGCTGGACTGGGTAAATTTTACTCACCCGCCTGTATCCCTGTATCCTTTTTACTCAGATTATTTCGCTGTACAGGCAATTGACGGATATGCATGGTATGCGTTGGCCCTGGCACTGGGGGAAAAAATATTCTTCCGCGTTTTTTTAGATACCGCAGTGCGAACTGGCAGAGGCTATCCTGCGCTAACTCCGGAGAATTGTAAAAGAAATGGTAAATATAGCCTTGGTTTTGCGCGTGCAATTGGCACCGAAAATGCTTATATAGACGATGTCATTCTCGCGGCTGTTCGGGGCGGTTTCTGGCAGGTATGAAATGGTTCCTCCCATGCAACCGGAATTGCGCCGCAGAGAGAATGTATCACTAAATAAGGAGAAGATATGATTCGAAAAAGTTACGTAGCCATGGTGCTTGCTGCCCTGTCGCTCGCCGCGTGTGTTACCCCGCAGGGCCGACCGGATAACACCGCCACGGGTGCGCTTATTGGCGGCGCCACGGGTGCAATTATTGGCAGCACGGCAAGACATTCAGGGTCGGGTGCGTTGGTTGGCGCTGCGGTTGGTGCGGTTGCCGGCGGTGCTATTGGTCATGCTGCGGACATGCAGCAGGAGGGCGGCAACGGCCAGGTGGTCTATCAGCAGGCACCGTATGGGGCGCCTCCTGCGCCGGCACCTCTCGTGGAAACTGTGGTTGTTTCCCCAGGTCCGGGCTGGCTCTGGGTTGCCGGCGGCTGGTTCTGGGGTGGCGGCAATTGGGTCTGGCATCGTGGATACTGGCATAACGGCCCGCGGCGCTACTATGGTCCTGGTGGCCCTGGCGGTTATCATGGCGGGCCCGGTTATGGCGGCGGCTATCATGGTGGCCCTGGAGGCCCTGGCCCACAGTGGCACTGAGCAGGTTACATTAACACATCTGCAGAGTTTGATGGAGGCTGTGCGCTTTTGGAGCGCGCAGCCTCTTTTTTTTATGCAGACCGGACCACTGGCTTTTGCGGTATTTTTCTGTATGATGCGGTGGAATCGTTTCATTTTTCAGGAGCATCATGAAAACACGACTGTTACCGTTGTTGATCTGTCCCCGCTGCCTTCCTGGGGAGCAGGCATTGACGGCTGTGGTCACTGAGCAGGTGGATAATGATATCCAGACTGGAACCCTGCGTTGTTCTCACTGTGGCGCTGCCTTCTCTGTCGTGGATGGCGTAGCCCTGCTCGACCCTTATAGCGCAGGGCAGGAACTGGCCAATCCCTATGAGACGGAGGACGTGGTGGCCTCCTATCTGTGGTCCCACTACGCTGAGTTCATGGGAGATGATGAGACCTCCGCCGCCTATGGAAACTGGGCGGCACAGATGACGCCGCAGCCGGATCTTGCCCTGGACACAGGCGCTGCAGTGGGAAGGTTCACCTTTGAGATGAGTTGCCGCGCGGATTTCGCCATCGGTATCGACACCTCTCTTGCCTTCATCCGTACGGCGCGACAGCTGATGCGCGAGCGATCCATGGAAGTATCGCTCAAGGACGAGGGCCTGCTGCGTTTGCGGCGGGAACTGAAGTTGCCGGAGAACTGGAATGCCGGCAAGTTGGAGTTCATCGTGGCCAACGCGCTGGCGCTGCCGTTTCGCAGGAATACCTTTTCCCTTGTTTCTTCGCTGAATCTGGTGGACAAGGTGCCGGAGCCTTTGCAACATCTGCGGGAGGTGAACCGGGTAGCCTGCGAAAAGAAGGCGCAGCTGCTCTTCTCGGACCCGTTTTCCTGGTCAACTGTGGCAGCGCCCGAAAGCGCCTGGCTTGGCGGCACGAGGCAGGGGATGTTTGCGGGGCGTGGTATTGACAATGTGGCCGCGCTGCTTGCGGGGACAAAGGGCGAACTCCAGCCTCACTGGCAGGTGGAGCCTGCGGCATATACCTGGTGGAAAATCCGTACCCACCGCAACCACTTCGAACTTATCCGCAGCTGGTTTTTGTACGCCCGCCGCTGAAAAGATGATGGCGATGTTTCCCGCAATAAAAAAAGCTCCCGATACGGGAGCTTTTTTTAGAAATATGAAGCGGTTCTGAGCAACAACAGATCAGAAATTTGCTGCCGCTTTCAATACCTCACCCCAAGGGGCCTGGTACACATCAAAGAGAGACTGAGCCAGGTTTCTCAGCAACGGAGCAATGCAGTAGTCCCGTATGAAGAGTTCGGCCTCCACCCCGGGCCCACGAACTGCGGCCTGCATATCGGCCTCGGCTTCGGGCTCTTGACGTAGAGCCGTGTGGACCAGACTCCGTGCGACCAGCGTCATGCTATCCCCGGGCTGCAGCCTGAGGGAGTGATCAAAATCATGGAGCGCGTCGCTCAAGTCTCCCTGGTTAAACCGGGCCATGCCGCGGAAAAACCATAGTCTGGCATGGGTGGCATCAATCTCCAGGGCGTGACTGAATGCGGTAATCGCCTCGGCGAATTGACTGTTTCTAAGATAGGCAAGACCAAACGGCTCATACACCTTGGCCGGTTCCATACCTGATTCCAGCGCCTTGCCGAATGAAAGGATGCTCTGCTGATACTCACCACGGAGAAAAGCACGTTGCCCTTGTCGAAATTCTTTATTGAGGAGCATGGTATCCTCCCTGAAGTAGGAGGCAAAAGAGAAGGAAACAGGCCCTCTTGCCAATATTGAGAATAATTCCTGTTTCGAATGAAAAATAAGCATGCCGCAAATGAAACGCAAATTTCTTCAATAGGCAGAATGCTGCAGTGCCACTTTTCCATGAACGCGCTGAACTGAAAGCTGCTCAGAGAGGTGTTGCGCATGGGAAGGTAAGCGCTTATTCTGAAAATCACTTTTTCCATTTTTTCCCGGTCATCACCGGTGTGTTGCAGGATTATTGTTCATGTCTGACCCGTTACCCCCTCAGGGGAAATCTTCCCATGGCGGCAGTGCCGAGCGTATTGGGATTTCCGTGCTGCTGGCGATCAGTTTCAGCCATTTTCTCAATGACATGCTGCAGTCATTGATTCCAGCCATTTACCCGCAGCTGAAAGACGCCTTTCATTTAAGCTTCACCCAGATCGGCCTGATTACCCTCACCTATCAGCTCTCCGCCTCGCTGCTGCAGCCGGCGGTGGGCATTTTTACAGACCGGCACCCTCTGCCCTATTCGTTGACTTTTGGTATGGCTGGCACGCTGCTGGGGCTGCTGGCGCTCTCCGTGGCCCCGAATTACGCATTGCTCCTGGTGGCGGTGTGTCTGGTGGGCACCGGCTCATCAATATTTCATCCTGAATCATCGAGGGTGGCGCGCATGGCTTCGGCCGGACATTACGGGCTGGCGCAGTCTATTTTTCAGGTGGGCGGCAATGCCGGTACTTCTGCCGGACCGCTCCTGGCCGCCCTGGTGGTTTTGCCGTTCGGACGCCAGTCCCTGGCCTGGTTTTCGCTCGTGGCCCTGTTGGCCATGCTGGTGCTGGCCAGGGTGGGCAACTGGTATAAACAGTGGCAGCTGGCTGCGGTGCGCAACCGAAAAACAGGCCCCAATCCCTTGACCGCGGCGGTTTTTCGAGCTGCCCGGGGACCTCTGGCGGTGCTGCTGATTTTGATGTTTTCCAAATCCATTTATACCGCCATCCTGCAGAGCTATCTGCTCTTCTACCTGATGCACAAGTTTCACATCACCAACGTTTCAGCGCAGATGCACCTGTTCGTGTTTCTCTTTGGCGGGGCGCTGGGCACTATGCTGGGTGGGCCCATTGGAGACCGCATTGGCCGCAAGCAGGTGATTCTGTGGTCCATCTTTGGTGTGGCGCCGTTTGCCCTGGCCCTGCCGTTTGCGAATCTCTTCTGGACCGGGCCCTTGACCTTTATCATCGGCGTGATGATGGCCTCGGCCTTTCCAGCCATTATTGTCTACGGACAGGAGCTGCTGCCGGGCAAGGTGGGCATGATTTCAGGGCTCTTTTTCGGGCTGGCTTTTGGATTGGCTGGCCTGGGCGCGGCGCTGCTTGGTAATCTGGCCGACTGGAAGGGGATTGATTTTGTATATCAGTTGTGTGCCTGGCTGCCGTTTATTGGTGTGGTCGCGGTGTTTCTGCCCAATCTGCATGGCCGCGAGTGAGCGCTCAATTTTTTTGTAATTTTCTTGAAAGGATCCGTGCATGGTACTGACGGGTGTACTCCTGGTGCTGTCTGTGGTCATGGCGGCAGGTATCTGCTGGCGGTGGCGACCACCTCTCTGGCAGGGCCTTGCAAATGACCATTTTGACGGCACCCGGTTTTTTAATCCCGGCAAGCCCGAGCCAAACGGATGGCTGGCGGCCATGCGATGGAAATGGACACGCAAACCCGCTCCCTGGCCCGCGTACAGCGCGCTTCCGGAGACAGATCATCCGCCGGCGCGGGTTTCAGGCAATCAACTGCGGGTGAGTTTTATCGGCCAGGCCACGGTTCTTATCCAGACCCAGGGGCTGAACATTCTCACCGATCCTCTCTGGTCGGACCGGGCCAGCCCCATCGCCTGGATGGGACCCCGCCGCGTGCATCCGCCGGGTATTGACTTTGCCGACCTCCCGTCCATTGATCTGGTACTCATCAGTCACAGCCATTACGATCACCTGGATCTACCCACTCTGCGCCGCCTCTACCGGCGTGATCATCCTCTTTTTCTGGCTCCATTGGGCAATGATCTGCTGCTGCGCCAGCGCATCCCAGGTATATGCGTGCAGACCGGTGACTGGGGGGACGCGCTGGTGATCAAGCCTCAGTTGACCGTGCATGTCGAATTCACCCACCACTGGTCGGCGCGCACACCCTTTGACCGCAATCGCGTCCTGTGGGGTTCTTTCGTGCTGGAAACGCCCGGTGGCCGCATCTATTTCGTGGGGGACACCGGCTTTGGCGGTGGCGATCATTTCCGTGATCTGTACCAGAAACATGGCAGTTTGCGGCTTGCCATCCTGCCCATCGGCGCCTATGAGCCGCGCTGGTTCATGGCCTACAGCCATATGTGTCCCGGGGAAGGGATGCGTGCCTGGGAGTTGCTGGGACGCCCGTGGATGCTGGCCACCCACATCCGTACTTTTCCCCTGGCGGATGAGGGCTACGCGCAGCCCCTGGAAGATCTCAATCTGGCAATGACTGACTACCAGGTGCCTGTGGAGCGCATCCAGCCGCTCATGCCCGGTACCTGCTGGTGGATTAAGGAAGAAGACCCATCCTGATCACAGGTGGGAAATGCATAAAAAACCGCGGGCAATGTAATTGCCCGCGTTTTTTTTTGTGTCAGCAGAAGTCATCGTCCCTCATCCCGGATAAGGAAAAAGGACGATAGGTTCAGTGCAGCAGATTATACTGTGTGATGTAAATGGCGATACCTGCAAAGTAGCCAATGGCAGCCAACAGACTGATGCGGCGGGCGTACCAGAAAAAGTGGATTTTTTCCAGCCCCATGGCAGCCACACCGGCAGCGGAACCAATGATGAGCAGGGAACCGCCGGTACCGGCGCAGTAGGCCATGAATTCCCAGAGAAAGCTGTCCGGAGGATGGGAGGCCATACTGTACATGCCCTGTGATGCGGCAACCAGTGGTACGTTATCCACAATGGCGCTGACCAGACCGATAATGGTGACAATAATACTTTCCTTACCCACGGTTTTGGAGAGCCAGCCGGCCAGATTCTGCAGGATATGGGAGTGTTCCAGGGTGGCGACCGACAGCAGGATACCAATGAAGAAGACGATGCTGCTCATGTCGATACGCTTGAGTGCGCTCACCAGGCTCAAATGATCCTTGAACTCACTATCCGGCTGACGCCGTCCGATCAACTCGCCCACCAGCCACAGAATACCCAGGCCGAAGAGGATACCCATGAAAGGCGGTAGCCCGGTGAATTCCTTGAAAACAGGGACCGCAACCAGGGTACCGATACCCAGGCAGAACATTAAGCGCTGATCAAAAATGCTGGTTTCATAACCAGCCTTGCGGGAAACCGAATCCGGCGGTATCACTTTGCGGCCGCGCAGCGTGAGGCTGGTGAGCGCCAGCGGAATGATGAGGCAGGCGAGCGAAGGCAGAATCACGTTCATCATGATATGGGTGGTGGTGATCTGACCGCCGATCCACAGCATGGTGGTGGTGACGTCACCAATCGGGGTCCAGGCGCCGCCGGCGTTGGCGGCGATGACGATGATACCGGCGAAGAAGAGCCGGTCGTCATGATGCTTGAGCAGCTTTTTGATGAGCGAAATCATGACAATGGTGGTGGTCAGGTTATCCAGCACCGAGCTCAGGAAAAAGGTGACAAAACCAACCAGCCACAACAGAGACGTGAGTTTGGTGGTTTTGATGTGCCGGGTAATGACGTAGAAACCGTTATGGGCATCCACCTCTTCGACGATGGTCATGGCACCCATCAGGAAGAAGACGATTTGTGCAGTCTGCGCCAGCGACTCGTTGAGATTGGCAATTGCTGTCTGATGATCGCTGCTGCACAGCGCATAGATGGTCCACAGGGTACCGGCGGCCAGCAGTGCGGAGGCTGACTTGTTGATCTTGAGTGGATGCTCAAGGGCAATGGCCGCATAGGCCAGGATAAAGACGACGACTAGGGCGATGTACATGGTTCCTCCAAACAAACACGGTTAAAAATAACGTGCCAGCATGCCTCTCCGCACAGGAAAAGTCCAGTCTATTTTTCAGGGAAAAAAAACAGGGATTGCCGCGGAATTGCCTGGAGAACTTGGGTGGGTCTGCATTCTGTGCGGAGCAGTGGAATTCAGCCGGAACAAGGCAAATAGCTGCGAGACAGGAGAGTGCCGATGACCACGGGTGTCGTCAAGGGGGAGGCAGTAGCGAAAAAAATGATATAAACTGATGGACAGTAGGCGCGTTGTATTTTTCCGTTAAAAAAAGAGCGATGCAGCAGAAGCGAGTTCGTCGTGGGTGTATCTCATTTTTTTACGCAGATGTGAGATTGGGGTTAAGCAGGAAAATTTCCTGGGTCTTCATCTGATCCTGACGACGGTGGCTCGAGAGCTGATGGCGTAACTCTTTCAGGGTTTCCCTGTCATCATCAAACTCATCCGGTAAAGTCTCAATCAGATCCAGCAGAGCCACTTCCAGAAGCGGCATGGGCGTGCCCGCAGGAATGGTCACCAGAAAACGGGCGGGCGTAATCTCCACCAGATGTACCCACGGAATATTCTGCAGGCTCCGGCAGGGGCCGATGACCAGAATGGCGGCATCATCCGCGATACTGATGAGTTCAATTTTTTTCGTAGATTTGGCCCCATACGCCAACACGGTTTCAACGCATTTAACAATGGCTTTGGCCCGGTCCCGGTCAATCGTTTCCAAGTCTCGGACAATTCTGCGTGGCAGGGTCAGGGTAATGGGCGCACTCGGTTCCTGAAATTTGGGGGGACGTCCTGAACCAATTCGTTTTTTCTGAGCAGGCATTAATCGCTCTCTTTTATTCTCAATACTTTTCTGAAAAAGAGGAACAAGTCCAACAATAACAACGCTTCAACCGGCTTATTCCACTGATGCGGGCGTTTCCGGTGTGTCTCCTCATGAATGTGCCTGATCAGGTATGTGAGAAGGTGGCACGGCGGGATGGCTGGCAGCAAATCTGGTACAACGGAAGCTCGCAAAAATTTCTTAAAAGCAATTTATAAAATAATTCGCCGATTAGTCAATCATTTCCTCGTGAAATTGAGCGGGGTTATACAAAAATACAGGGAAAAATATGCAGATGAATGACTGCCAGGGTCCTGATGGAATATTGGGGGATCTGTCATCTGCATTGATATTATCGAGAAAATTCCAGGGGAAAAGAAGGGGATGGGATTGTAATCCCTTGTGAGAGAAGTGTTTTATTCTTTCTGCAGGTGCTGCAGATGGGCGACCATCAGATTGATTTCCCCGTAGGTATAGCTGCTGCCGAGTTCGGCTTTCAATTCTTTCAGTGAACGCTTCTGCCGGCCCAGGGTGAGAATCCTGTTTTCCAGTTCACGCCGTCTTTCTTCAGGCAGGAGGGCGTCGATGCCGAGATCCCCCTGTTTGATGAAATAGGCCAGGTGTCCTTCCACGGTCTGACGGGTGAGACCACGATTTCTTGCTATCCCCTCAATGGACAGGCCTGCCTTGAGCAAC
>DAIODL010000061.1:0-9541 GCA_036746815.1 Desulfobulbus sp. | reverse complement strand
GCCGCACCATGCGGGAAGGCCGCTCCTTTGTCAGCAGCTCCACCTATATCATCACCAGCGACAAAAAACGGATCTCCATCAACGTCTCCACCGCGCCCCTGAAAAACGAACAGGGGGAAATCCTTGGCGGTGTTGAGACCTTCCGCGACAACACCGTGGTAGAGGAGCTGCGGCGGGAATTAAACGGCACCTTCCGCCTGGGGGATATGGTCAGCTGCAACCATGCGATGAAAAAAATCTTCGCGCTCCTCCCCCAGATTGCGGAAAGCGATTCCACGGTGCTCATTGAGGGTGAAACCGGTACCGGCAAGGAGGTCATGGCCAGGGCGCTGCACGCTCTCTCCAGCCGGCGCGACAAACCCTTTATGGCCATCAACTGCGGCGCCCTGCCCGACGAGCTGCTCGAATCCGAGCTGTTTGGCTACAAGGCCGGCGCCTTCACCAACGCGGTCAAGGACAAACCCGGTTATTTCACACTGGCGGATGGCGGCACCCTGCTGCTTGACGAGCTGGGCGAAACCAGCCCGGCTTTTCAGGTCAAACTGCTACGGGTACTGGAAGAACATGAATTCGTGCCGCTGGGGGGCGTGAAAAAAGAAAAGATCAACGTACGTATCATCGCTGCCACCAACCGGAACCTTGAGGCGCTGGTGTCTGAGGATAAATTCCGCCGCGATCTTTATTACCGTATCAACATTGTCCGGCTCATACTGCCGCCCCTGCGCGAGCGCAAGGAAGACATTCCCATGCTCATCGAACGGTTTATCGACCGCAACAACCGCTTGCGGGGCAAAGCGGTTACGGGCATTGAACCGTCAGCCCTGGAATGCCTCATGGCACATGATTATCCAGGCAATATCCGCGAGCTGGAAAACACCATCGAGCATGCATTTATCCTGTGCTCTGAAGGTTCTATTCGTCTCTCGCATCTGCCAGCCAGTCTGAATACACCTGACGCAGGAGATGGGGTTGCCCCTGCAGCTTCTGCGCACAACACGCAGCAGGTCACGGAAAAAGAAGTGATTCTGTCGGCATTGAAACGAAATAATTACAACAGATTAGCTACTGCAAAAGACCTGGGTATGCACAAGAGCACCCTCTTTCGTAAACTCAAAAAGCTGCAACTGGATCTCCCGGAACAAGACGGTCGCACCTCCGGAAAAGAGTCGCATACGGTAGCGTGAATGCGACCGTAAAGGGTAGCATAGAGTTGCATCCATATACTTGGCGACATATACTCCATCAAGAGCAGCGCACAGCATTTTACTAATTTCTTATTTAATTTCACATCACTATACAACATCAATAATTTCACATATCCTTCTGGCACGCATTGTGCTTTAGACAAGGCATGAATGACAAGGGTGCAAAACAAATTATAGCGGTGACGGTTTGGGGACATCGGGTTTCACCGGTGTTTGACTCAGCACGTACCCTGTTGATCGCCAGCATTGACGGCAACAGCGTGACCGCCACTTCTAGTATCGCCTTTGACCCGGAACGGCCGCTGGAACTCTTGCATCTTTTGCGGGCACAGCAGGTGATGGTCATAATCTGCGGAGCAATCTCGGAAACACCAGCCGCCATGATCGAAGCCGCAGGGGTGCAATTGATTCCGTTCATCACCGGTGATGTGCAGCAGGTACTGAGTCATTACCTGCAGGGGCTCCCTCTGGGGGGACAAAGTGGTCAGTTCTGTATGCCCGGTTGTGGGAAGAATATCTGCTGCCGGGGGAAAATCCATCGCGGTCGGGGCATGGGTCCCATGAATCCCCGTCGTGGATGGAGAATGAGTGAAAACAATCCTGATATGATCACTGTCCAGGACAGCGATCAGCAGACACACAAACAAGAACCATAAATGGAGGTATAATTATGCCGAATATGGATGGAAAAGGCCCTCAGGGCAATGGCCCGATTGGACGCGGTCCGTGCCGTGCAAATACAACCGCAAATACAGGTACTCCTGGACAAGGTAATGCACAGGGTGCAGGTCAGGGTACTTTCGGCGGTGGCCGTGGTGGCGGCGGCGGCCGGGGTGGTGGCGGACGCTGCGGCGGCGGTCGTGGTGGTGGCCGGGGCGGTAACCGTTAACCATTTTTTTTAAAACGGGTATCTTGACGCGCGCATCTGCATGTGGCAACACATGGCGTGCGCGCGATACCCCAGATTTTTTCCCATCGGCCTGCTCGCGACGCATCAAAAGATGCCGGGGGATCACCAAAAGAGGTTTTAAGTGACCATTGTATTTGTAGCCAAGAATTTTTCCCGTTTTTCAGTACTTGTCGATCGGTTACGGCAGGAACAGGATGTTGAATTGATTCCCGTGGCCACGGGTGCAGCGGGACTGGAAAAACTCAAAGGAAAACCGCTTGATCTGGTGATTGTCGATGAGCAGCTCGATGATATGAGTGGCATTGACTTTGTCCATAAACTCGTGGCCATCTACCCCCTAGCCAAGACGGCCATTGTCGGCAGCCAGCCTGATGAAGAGTTTCACGCGGCCACCGAGGGTCTGGGCGTGCTCATGCAGCTGCCACCGCAACCTGTAAAAAAGGATGCGGAGAAACTCCTGGGTATTATTGCCAAAATTGGCAGTCTCATGTAATCCACAAAGCCAAGGCAAGTTCATGATCATCAGTGTAGCAAGCGGCAAAGGCGGTACCGGCAAAACCACGGTTTCCACCAATCTGGCCTTCACTTTGGGTGAACGGGTGGAACTCTTGGATTGCGATGTTGAAGAGCCCAATGCCCATCTCTTCCTGCATCCGGACATTGAGCACAGTGAACCGGCCATGACGCCGGTGCCCGTGGTGGACAAGGAAAAATGCACGCTCTGCAAAAAATGTCAGCAGATCTGCCGTTTCAACGCGCTTGCGGTGGTGGGCAAGCAGGTTCTTCTTTTCCCTGAGCTCTGCCACAGTTGTGGTGGTTGCATGGAGGTTTGTCCGGAAGGCGCTATCAGTGAAAGCGGACGGGAACTGGGTACACTCAACTTTGGCCACCGTGATGCCATCAAGTTCATCAACGGCCGGCTGCGGGTGGGAGAGGCTATGTCGCCCCCGCTCATTAAACGGGTACGTGCCGCGGCTGATCCCGAGCGCATCACTATTATCGATGCGCCTCCCGGGACATCCTGCCCGGTGATCGCGGCCATGAGCGATACGGATTTCGTGCTCCTGGTCACCGAGCCCACACCTTTTGGGCTGCATGATCTGAAACTGGCGGTGGAGGCCGTGAAACTGCTCGGTCTGCCCGCAGGCCTGGTGGTTAACCGGGCTGATCTGGGCAATGACGCCGTGTTTGAATACGCCCGCAAGGAAGGACTGGAAATTTTAATGACCATTCCTTTTGACCGTCGTATCGCCGAAGCATACTCCCGCGGGCACCTGGTGGTTGAGGAGATGCCCGAATGGCGGCAGCGTTTTCAGGAACTTTTTGCAAAAATTGAAACCATCGTGAACAGCAGCAAGAAGGAAAAGGCACAGGCATGCGAGAACTTGTCATTATAAGCGGAAAAGGCGGCACCGGTAAAACCAGCATGACCGCGGCCTTTGCCGCCTTGGCCGCGCAGGATCAACGCTGCCTGCTCTGCGATGCCGATGTCGACGCAGCGGACATGCATCTGTTGATGCAGCCGGAGATTCGCCAACGCACGGATTTCATGGGTGGCGGCAAGGCCCGTATCAATCCCGATCTCTGTACCCAGTGCGGTACCTGCCGATCACTGTGCCGGTTTGGTTCCATCAGTGAAGATTTTGTGGTCAATCCATTAAAATGCGAAGGTTGCGGTGTGTGCGTGGATTTCTGTCCGGTTGCCGCTGTAGAATTTCCAGCCCAACTCTGCGGCGAGTGGTACATCTCCGACACCCGGTTCGGCCCCATGGTACACGCCCGGCTGGGCATTGCCGAAGAGAACTCGGGCAAGCTGGTCAGCCTGGTGCGCAAGGAAGCCCGGGACCTGGCCGAGGCCAAGGGACTGGATCTGCTCATCACCGACGGTCCTCCGGGCATTGGCTGCCCGGTGATCGCGGCGATCGGCGGCGCCACGGCGCTCGTCATTGTGGTGGAGCCCACGGTTTCCGGCCTGCACGACATGGAGCGGGTCATCACCCTGGCCTCTCATTTTCAGGTGCCGGGCATGATCGTGGTCAACAAATTTGACCTCAATATCGAGATGACCGAGGCCATTGAGGCGCATGCCAGGGAGCACAACGTCACCCTGCTGGGGCGGGTGCCCTTTGACCCGATTTTCACGCACTCGATGATCGAGGGCAAAACATTATTTGAGTATGGGGGTGAAACTCCCACTCATCAGCGGGTCCGGGAAATCTGGACCAATATTATCAATGCTCAACCCATGAATCCGTTGGGGATCGTGGATCTGAAAGCAACAATTCAATAAGTTTGGAGAACAGTCCCATGATACGATTGGCGATTCCCTCTGAGGGAGAAGGTGGTTTGGACGGTATGCGCGCAGGGCATTTCGGCCATTGCGATGTGTTTACCTGCGTTGATGTGGAAGACGGCCAGATCAAAAATATATCCATCCTGCAGAACAAGGAGCATGTGCAGGGTGGTTGCATGGTGCCGGTGAATCTGCTGGCCGAGGCAGGCGTGAATGCCCTGGTTGTCGGTGGTATTGGTATGCGGCCCCTGATGGGTTTTCGCCAGGTAGGTATTTCCGTATTTCACGACGGCGTCCGTCCGCAGATCCGCCCTGTCGTGGAGGACTTTTTAGCCGGAAAACTTCCTGAAATCACGAACGATCAGGTGTGCGGCGGCGGTAACTGATCTACAACAGAAGGAGGCGCCATGAAAGTGGCAGTAACATCCCAGGGCACAACCCTGGACAGTCAAGTTGATCCTCGTGTTGGACGTGCCCCGTATATCCTGGTTGTGGACACGGAGTCCATGGAATTCGAGGTGGTTGATAACAGCAGTAATGTCAATGCCTTCAAGGGCGCTGGCATCCAGACGGCAACCATGGTCTGTGAAAAAGGTGCTGAAGTGCTCATGACCGGCTATTGTGGTCCCAAGGCCTTTGTCACCCTGCAGGCGGGAGGTGTCAAAGTGGTCAACGATGTCACCGGCACAGTGCGTGATGCCGTGGCCGATTACAAGGCGGGCAAGCTGACCCATTCAAACGGTCCCAATAAAGAGGCGCACTGGTAAAACTGCCTTTTCTCTGTATGAGCCAAAAGCCGGACAACTGCTGTTGCCCGGCTTTTTTTATTCCGCATGGATTATTCAGAGCCCCTCACACCTGCAGTCTTTTGCGAATGGCGGTCCAGTCCGGATACTGTGCCGAACCAAAATGCAGCAATTCCCCTTCAAAAGACTCCTGCCCTCTTCCGTGCGTGATGTCATCGATGAGAAAATCCCCTTTCAAAAGGCTCTTATCCGGCGAGATGATCAACCGCTGCACGAATTCCATGCCCAGATGCGTTTCGACCCACACGCGTTTTTCTGTGTACGACAGCGGGTTTTTCACAGAGGGGGCAGTTAAAATATAGGGTGTATACAGCGCAGATGCCTCCAGTGCCCGCACCGCGTCGATGCCGCCGGGCATAGGCTGAAGCTTGAGAAAAAATCCGTACTGAGACTGGGGAAATTCTATAGCCGGGTTGCGCGCCAGATCCTTTTTGAATTGGCTCCGGTAATCGCACAGGACACCATCCATATCTATGTAGACGATCATTGCCATATCCAAATTCAACCTCACGTTTGCAGCCAGAGCACGGTCACAGAAGCGGCAGCAGACCGATCACCACAAGAATCAAGGGGATGCAGCCTGTGATGCCCAGTGACCAATCAAGCTTTTTCTGAAAGATGAGAGCCATCCCGATCACCAGCCGGATCAACATGGCGGAGGGTACCACCATTACCAGGGAAAGGATAATTTTAATGATAAGTTGCATGGAGCCGCCATCAACCAGGTGCGCTCTTCATGCTCGGCAGTGCTTCACCTGACAGCGCCCGTTTGATGGATATTCCCCCTTCTCAGGCATTAAAAAATGACGACCTCGGTTTCCAGAGAAATCCCATATCGTTCATACACCGCGTCCTGCACCATGCGCACAAAACTGAGATATTCCGCAGGTGTAGCACCACCATAATTCACCAGATTGATCGGCTGCGTGGGCCAGATGCCGCAGTGCCCTATCCGTTTACCAGCCCAGCCCATCTCCTCAATCAACCAGGCCGCCGGGATTTTCACCCGCGTCTGCGCGCGCCCGCATCCTTTTTCGTCCTGTCCGTAGCTCAGGTTCTTTTCCGGATAAAACTGAATCCCCGGTACGCGGGCACGGACCTCTTCAAACTGTGTCCACGAGACAAGCGGGTTTTTAAACACGCTGCCCACCGTGCCCACCTCGTCCACATGCGGCAGTTTCCGCCGGCGGATACGAATGATGGCGTCATGCACGTCGCGCACCGTGTAGGGCGGCGTGGCAATTGTTGCAAGCTCATCCGTAACCGATTCATAACGGGATTGGTAACTGGTGTTGAGCACCGGCTTCTTGCTGAGTTTGAGCACCACGGAGACAATGACAAACCGGTCCTTCATCTCGTTTTTGAAAATACTTGTCCTGTAACCAAGCCGGCACTCGTCCACGGAAAAAGTGGTCAGCATGCCATCAGCCTTTTTGACCGCCGTGACCGATACCAGCGACTCGTGGAAATTATGGCCGTAACAGGCGATGTTCTGTACAGGCGCGGCTCCCGCGGTGCCCGGCACCAGCGCCAGGTTTTCAATTCCGCCCCACCCTTTTTCGACCACATAGTCCACTAGCGCCGGCCAGTCCTCACCGGCACCGATCTTCAGGGTCACGCTGTCCGTGTCTTCCGCGATGATCTCCTTTCCTTTAATGGCCATGCGCAGGATGACGCCCGGAAAATTGCCGGAGAACAGCACATTGGAACCGCCGCCCAGCACCTGCACCGCATGCGTGCGCAGCGGCTCCAGAGCCAGCAGGGCGCGGAGACCGTCCACAGAGGTGACGTCCGCGTAGTAGCGGGCCTGTACATCCATGCGCAGGGTGTTTTTATCCTGCAGAGAAACATTGTGCTGCAAAGATGGGTTCATAGGCAAAAATGATGCAGGTGAAAGGGAGCACTGCTCCAGAACTTCAGAAATGCGCCAGGAGACGCGCACCATACTTGAAGACCGCCATCCCCTGAGGCGTCATCAGAAGTCCCAGAGCAATGCAGTTCAGAGCCACAGTGACCCAGAAGATACGGCGGAAAGGTTCTTTCTGCGTTTTATGACGCAGCTTCTCCTGGGCAAGTAGGGCACCGGGCCAGCCGCCGAGCAGCGCCAGCAGATGCAGGGTACTCTCCTGCACCCGCCAGGCATGCCGCTGTGCCGCTGACTTATCCCAGGCGTACGCCAGAAAGGTGATGAGCGATGCTAGAAGATACCCGCTGAAAAACACAAAGGGTAGTTTTCCCATCAGCACCAGCAACGCCACCAGAGCGAAAAAACCAACCACGGTAATCAACTGTGTCATCTGTGACCTGGCTCCATTTTATTCAATGTTCCCGGAAGCCACCTGCATTCCCAATGCCTTTGCCTGGGCACAGTCGTCGGCAAAATGCGCGTCCCGATAGGCTTTCTTTTCCTCACCGGTGGCGCAGGCCTCATACTTGCTGTAATCGTCATACTGTGTGGTGTTATTGGCCATGACCATGGTGCAGGAACCAAACTCGCGTGCCAGTGTCTGTTTGGTGCAACCAAAGGGAATGTCATAGTGATTCGCATCATACAGTTCGCGGGTATAGTTCATCGTGTAGATGAGGCCCACGGGAATGCGGCGCGGGAAATGGCTGTTCGCGAAGTCTGCATAATTCAGATACGGAAAGCAGAGGCGTTCAATCAATGCCCGCGTTGACGCGGTTTCACAGCCATAATACACCGGCGTGCCAATGAGCAGGCCATCGGCCTCGCGTACCTTTTCCAGAACCGGCTGCAGATCATCCTTGATGACACACTGGATGGGACGTTCCTTGTCCAGACGCTTACAGGAAAAACAGCTCACACAACCGGAAAACTGCATTTTGTAGAGATTGAACAGTTCCACCTCAGCGCCTTTTTCCCGGGCGCCGCTGATTGCGTGTTCCAGCATGGTTGCCGTGTTTCCATGCAGACGGGGACTACCGTTAAAAGCCAGAATTTTCATGAAATACTCCTTTGGGGATTGCTCCCCCAACACTAAAACGATTAATGCAATGCCCTGGCAATCGCTTCACACACCTCTTCCTGATCCAGACCGTCGCAGGGAATAATGATATCCGCATAACGGTTGTACAGGATCTGACGCTCATCGAAGAGCTCGTGGAAGGTCTGATTTTTTGCCTTGGCAATACCACGGGTGGCAAAGTTGCGGATACGCCGCTTGATCTCGCCAAACGAGACCTGAAGAAAAACAATGGTGGAGATCTGTCGCAGATGGGTCATGGCCTTTTCACTGTAGGCCACGCTGCCGCCGGTGGCAATCACCTGGCCGTTGACGGCAAGATCCAGCACCTCCGCCTCCTCAATGGCACGCAGATGCAGATGATCGGACTGATCGAGAATCTGCTGCAGGGTTTTCTGCTGATGCTCCTGGATGAGCACATCGGTATCGATAAAGCCAAGCCCCAGGGTTTTGGCCAGAATGATGCCCACCGTGCTTTTCCCGGCACCGGGCATGCCAATCAGGGTGACGTTGCTGCGCATAACTTCACTTGATACATTCTTTTTCTTCGTTTGCCGCAGTGACAGCACTGCGGCAACACTTTGTCCGCCCCTGTTTTTACCATAAAGTGGCACAAAGTAAAAAGCCCCGTTTTTTCCGAATGCTGCCAGAAAAAACGGGGCCGGGGGACAACCGAGGGACAGGAGGGATTACCAGTGCACCTCCTGCTTGAATTCGCCGTTGGTGGTGATGATCACATGACGTACCGGGAAAGCGGGTTTGACCGCATCCCAGGCCTTATGAATGATCTGCAGCATGGCCGAGCAGCACGGCACCTCCATGATGAGGATGGTGAGTGACTTGAGTTTGCGGGTGCGGAAGATCTCCGTGAACCGCTCTACATACAGCTCCTGGTCGTCAAACTTGGGACACCCCATCATCACCACCCGCCCCTGCAGATAATCGCGCTGGATATGGGCATAGGCAAGGGTGGCACAATCCGCCGCCACCAGCAGGTCGCAGTTTTCCAGAAACGGGGCCGTGGCCGGGATTAGACGGATCTGGATCGGCCAGTGGGACAGAGCAGAGCCAGCCTGCTCAGTGGGCACGTTGCTCTTTTCGCAGGCACTCATGGGTTTGAGGAGTTGAATTTTCGCGGACGGACAGCCTCCAGCGGGTTTTTCAGCCGTTTTTTCCCGGGCCAGAAACTCTTCCACCGCCTGCTCGTCGAACTCGTCCGCCTCGCGCTCAATCACCTGCAGCGCGCCGGTGGGGCAGGAGCCCAGACAGGCGCCCAGACCGTCGCACAGATTGTCCGCCATCAACCGCGCCTTGCCGTTCACGATGCGCAGCGATCCCTCCGC
>DAIODL010000060.1:0-9891 GCA_036746815.1 Desulfobulbus sp. | reverse complement strand
GGTGCGGTGCACTATGGTGATGAGGTGGTACTGCTGGGACGTTATGGGGATGAAATGATCGACGCCGACGAGATAGCGCAGTGGATGGAGACCATCAGTTACGAGGTGCTGTGTCTGTTCGGCAACCTGAATGACCGGGAGATGGTCGACTGACCCCGTGCTGCCCCTTGGCAAGGTTGCTGCTTTTTGATGCAGTTTGCTTTCTAATTTATTGTTGTTGTGTGGTTTCATGATAAAATCGCATGTAAAAGAACTTGTTGATCAGTGTTTTGCCGAAGGCGTGCAGCAGGGGCTGTGGAGTGAGGCCGCTGCCGACCGGTATGCCATTGAAGTGCCCAAACGGGAAGGCCAGGGGGATTTCTCCACCAACTTTGCTCTGGTATGTGCCGGGCTTGATAAAAAAAAGCCCCGCGATCTTGCCATGCAGATGGCAGCACTCCTTGAAAAAATGGAGCTGATTGAGCGGGTGGACGTGGCTGGTCCCGGTTTCATCAACCTGTTTCTCAAGAACACCATCTGGGCCACGGTTCTGGCACCGGTTTACGAGCAGGATCAACGCTTCGGCTATTCAGAGGTCGGCGCAGGTAAACGCGTGCTGGTGGAGTTTGTCAGCGCCAATCCCACCGGTCCCTTAAGTGTGGGGCATGGCCGCAATGCCGTACTCGGCGACTCCATTGCCCGTGTGCTTGCCGCCGCAGGCTATAACGTGCAGCGTGAATACTACTTCAACGATGCTGGCCGGCAGATGCGGGTGCTGGGTGGTTCCACCAGGGCCCGGTATCTGGAGCTGCTTGGGTTGCCCAACGAATTCCCCGAAGACGGTTATCAGGGCGATTACATTTATGATATTGCCCGCGCCATGATTAAGGAAGGCGGTGACAAATTCCGTGACGCAGATATCGCCGTTTTCAAGGAGCATGCACAGAAGGCTATTTTTGCTGACATTGACGCCACGCTCAAGCGCATTGGCATCACCTTTGATACCTATTTTAACGAGCACACCCTTTATGAGGACGGCCGCATCAAGGCCGTGGTGGAGGAGTTGCGCGCCAAAGGGCTGGTGTACGAGGATCAGGGGGCGACCTGGTTCAAAACCTCGGAACTGGGCCTGGAAAAAGACCGGGTCATTATCAAAAGTACCGGTGAGCCCACTTACCGGCTCCCGGATATTGCCTATCATCAGGATAAATTCCGGCGCGGCTATGACTGGATGGTCGATATTTTCGGGTCCGATCATATCGCCACGGTGCCTGATGTCATGGCTGGCGTACGCGCGCTTGGTTACGACGACAAAATGGTCACCGTTGTGCTCTATCAGTTCGTGACCTTACTTCGTGATGGCAAGCAGGTGAAGATGTCCACCCGGAAGGCCACCTTTGTGACCGTGGACGAACTGGTGGATGAGGTTGGTCCCGATGCGCTCAGATTTTTCTTTTTGATGCGCAAGCCTGACAATATGATTGAGTTTGACCTTGATCTGGCCAAAAAACAGAGCCAGGAAAACCCGGTTTATTACGTGCAGTATGCCCATGCCCGCCTGTGCAGTATTGAGCGCCAGGCTAAAGAGCAGGGCGTGACCACGGATGGTGCTGCCTGCGCATTGGGCTGGCTGGTAGAACCCGAGGAGTACGCGCTCTTGAAGGCCCTGGCAGATTATCCGCAGATGGTTGCCGGTGCGGCCATGGATCTGGCACCGCACCGGGTGGTGTTTTATCTGATGGATTTGGCCGGACAGTTCCACGGGTATTACAATAAACACAAGGTACTCACAGAGGATAAACAGCTCAGCGCCGTTCGCCTCTATTTGTGTGGAGCGTTGAAACGAGTGTTTCGCAACGGTTTGCAGCTTATTGGTTTGCAGGCTCCTGAAAGTATGTAGTTGAGACCTTGCCGTTTTGCTGCTTCGTGCACATTTTTTTGCAGGTTTCTGACCATTATACCAGAAGACGAGGTGCAACCTCTGGTTCACTATCTGCGTTGAGCTGAAACGCCATGGGATTGTTCACGCGCAAGCATGTTCCGCCTGTTGCCGGTGCGATACTGACACCACCGCGGAAAAAGTCCGCTCTTTTTCGTATTGAACTTAGGTGGCGAGGACTGTTTGGCGTGGTTATTGTTTGTTTTTGTCTGTTTTTCTGGATGTTTATGTTGGGTGTGTGGGCTGGTCAGACGATCCTCTTTCCACAGCGGGTGACGGTTGCGAAAGCGACCTCGGCCTCTGTTCAGTCACAGACTGCTGCACCTATTACTAATGAAAAGCATTGAGCACAAGTGGCTCTGAAATGTTTGATTACCCATGAGTGGTACAAGAAGAAGGCAGCCGCCGAAACAGAAACGCATTTACATGCGAGTTTCACCTTTGCAGGCGCTGAAACGCCATGTCATGAACCATCTGGGATGGTATGTGCCTGCATTTGTACCGATTGTAATGGTTTTCGTGTGTATGGTGCTGGCACTGATCGCGCTTTTTCTGCCGGGTGACATTAAACACTCTCTTTATCAATGGTCGGTTTATGGGTTGCTGGGCTTTTTGCCGATCTTGATCTGCTCCTACGGCTGTTTTTTTCTTCTGCTCCATTTTGGTGTCCTCTGGCTGGCCAAACGATTTCCCCATTGGTCGGACGGAACCCTGCATTTTGGCATTGCCACCCTGTATGGATTGGGAGCCGCCCTTATGCTGCTGTTGTGGGTGCGACCCGAAGGCGACAGTACTCCTCAGACCATGCTGGTTATTGGACTCATCGGTCTGGTGTGTGGATGGGGAAACTGGCATTTGTTTCGGAAGTTGACGCCCACAGATCTCATTGCCCATCTCCGCCAGCATCTGGCGGAGCAGGAACATGCTGAAGAGCCGTCTGACGATGAAGAGTGAGTATTTTTCTGGTAAAGGACAGTAAAAGGTATGGAGAAAAAACAGGGAGCCTCTCACACTGGCCATATTCGGCCGGCGCGCATGGGAGATGTGCGGGCGATTCACGTGTTGCTCACAGTTTTTGCCGACAAGGGGTTGATGTTGCCCAGGTCTGTCAGTTCATTGTACGATCATCTGCGTGACTTTGTGGTGTATGAAGAAGATGGCGACATCCTGGGCATCAGTGCCTTGCACATCTGCTGGGATAATCTGGCGGAAATTCGTTCTGTGGCAGTCGCCGAGCAGTGCCAGAAAAAAGGAATCGGTGCCTTGCTGGTTGAATCATGCCTTGATGAGGCAAAGAGTCTTGAAATCAGGCAGGTTTTTGTTTTGACGTATCAGGCAGCTTTTTTTCGTCAATTTGGTTTTAAAGATTGTGATAAGCAGGAGTTGCCGCATAAAATCTGGAGTGACTGTATCCATTGCGCCAAATTCCCAGACTGTGATGAGGAGGCGCTTATTCGCATCACAGAGCCTCATGCCGCGGCTTGATTACCGCGGCGTTTTTTTGCGTTATTCAGGAACCCTTTCCTGATGGAGAGTTAAAGAATGATCACCAAGATAATGGCTAAGATTTTCGGCAGTAAAAACGACAGAATGATCAAACGCTATCGCCAGGTAGTGAAAAAGATCAATGCCCTTGAACCCACGATCGAGCCCTTGACCGATGAGGAACTGCAGGCCAAGACACCCGAGTTTCGTGAACGGCTCGCCAATGGTGAGACCTTGGACGATCTGCTGCCTGAAGCCTTCGCCGTGGTCCGCGAGGCAGCCAAACGGGTGCTGGGTGAACGTCATTACGATGTGCAGTTGATAGGTGGTATTGTGCTGCATCAGGGTAAGATCGCGGAGATGAAAACCGGTGAAGGTAAAACTCTGACCTCGACGGCGCCGGTTTACCTCAACGCACTGTCTGGCAAGGGCGTGCATGTAGTGACGGTCAATGATTATCTGGCCCGCCGCGACCTGGAATGGATGGGACAGGTTTACCGCTTCCTCGGTATGAATACTGGCTGCATTCTCCATGACATGAACGATGATGAGCGGCGCCAGGCCTATGCTGCGGATGTCACCTACGGTACCAATAACGAGTTTGGTTTTGATTATCTTCGCGATAATATGAAGTTTTCTCTGGATGATTTTTGCCAGCGCGGTTTCAACTACGCCATTGTCGATGAGGTGGATTCAATTCTTATTGATGAGGCGCGTACCCCGCTGATTATTTCCGGTCCTGCGGAACAGTCCACGGATATGTACATCAAGGTGGACCGGATCATGCATAATTTCAAGCCCGAGGAACATTATACCAAGGATGAGAAGGCGCGTCAGATCATGCTTACCGATGACGGGGTGACGCTGGCCGAGCAGCTGCTGGGCCTGGATAACCTTTATGATCCGCGCAACATGAACTACCTCCATCATGTCAATCAGGCACTCAAGGCTCACTTCCTGTTTCAGCGGGATGTGGACTACATCGTGCGTGACGGCGAGGTGGTAATTGTTGACGAGTTCACCGGCCGTACCATGGAAGGCCGCCGGTATTCCGATGGTCTGCATCAGGCATTGGAAGCCAAAGAAGGTGTGAAGGTTGAAAAGGAAAATCAGACGCTCGCTTCCATTACCTTCCAGAATTATTTCCGCATGTACGATAAACTCGCAGGTATGACTGGTACCGCCGATACCGAGGCTGCTGAGTTTAAAAAGATCTACAATCTGGATGTGGTCACTATTCCCACTCATAAAAAAATGATCCGTAAGGACTTCGCGGATCTGGTGTATAAGAATCAGGCGGCTAAATATCGAAATATTATTCGTGAAATCAGGGAACTGCATGATAAAGGGCAGCCTATTCTTGTGGGCACCATCTCTATTGACGTATCGGAATTAATTTCCAAGATGCTTGATAAGGAAGGTATCCCGCATGAGGTACTGAACGCCAAACAGCATGAACGCGAAGCTGATATCATCGCCCAGGCCGGACAAAAGGGCAAGGTCACCATTGCCACCAACATGGCTGGTCGTGGTACGGATATCAAACTCGGCGACGAAGTACGGGAACGGGGCGGGTTGCATATCATGGGCACGGGCCGCCACGAGAGCCGCCGTATCGATAACCAGCTGCGTGGCCGTTCCGGCCGTCAGGGGGATCCCGGTTCCTCCCGGTTCTATCTTTCCCTGGAAGATGTTCTGCTGCGTATTTTTGGTTCCGACCGGCTCAGTATGATCATGGAAAAGCTCGGCATGGATGATGATGAACCCATTGAGCACTCCATGGTCTCCAAGGCTATTGAGAACGCACAGCGTAAGGTTGAGGGGCATAACTTCGATATCCGCAAGCATCTGCTTGAGTATGATGATGTCATGAACAAGCAGCGTGAGGTTGTGTACTCCCAGCGTCACCAGGTTCTGGAAGGGGAAAATGTTCGCGATCTGGTGGATGATTTTTTTGCCGATCTGGTGCAGCAGGTAGCAGGTGAATTTACTCATAATCAGGGCAGTTCTGAGGACTGGGACTGGCCTGCCATTGAGGAGCGGGTGGGACAGCTTTTTAATATCAAGCTTGAGTGGAGTAAGGAAGAGCGGGAAGATCTGAACGAGAAATCCTTTACTGAGAAACTGCAGGAAGATGTGAACAAAGCCTATGCCGTGCAGGAGGAGCGTAATGGTGTCGAGCAGATGCGGCAGCTGGAACGGATGGTGCTCCTGCAGATGGTGGATACCATGTGGAAAGACCATCTGCTGCAGATGGATCATCTCAAGGAAGGGATTGGTTTGCGCGGCTATGGCCAGAAAAATCCGCTGCTTGAATACAAACGTGAGGGGTTTGATCTTTTCTCGCGCATGGTCGATGCGGTAAAGGCGAACACGGTTGCCAACCTGATGCGTATCCAGGTGGTTCAGGATGACGATCTTGCCCGCATGGAAGAAGAACAACGCCAGCAGCGTGAAAAGGAAATGGCGGAAATGCAGCATCATGGCAGCACTGATTCCGCACCGGAGCCCGAACGTAAACCGATTCAGCGCAGTGAGGAGAAAATCGGCCGCAATGCGCTGTGTCCCTGCGGTTCCGGGAAAAAATATAAAAAATGTTGTGGACGGACGGCGTAAGCATTTTTTTTCGCATCACTATTTTTCAAAGGCTGTCTCATCAGAGGCAGCCTTTTTTTGTGGTACGTGCGTGATCACGGGTTTATATGAATATATTGACCCTGAAATATCTATTCTGCAGCAGACGCGATTTTGCCGGCAGGGGAATGCGTCTGCGCAACCTTTTGCAAAAAGGAGTGTGTATGGATGCAACACTGAAGGCTGTTGAGGATTTTCTGGCCACCTGGCAGGACACACCTGATGGCAACAAGGCAGGATTCATCCGCCTGAAAGACCATCTTTTGGCCCAGAACAAGGCAAGTATGGAGTTTCATCCCCGGCCCGGGGTTACCTATTCCCTGCGTGGGGTGGTCCCTGGCAAGGAGCGGCCGCTTTTTGTCATGGTGGATGTGATTGAGGACGAGCCACGCTGGCTTTCCGTCTGTTTTTATGGGGATATGATCACCGATCCCAAGGAACTCGGTTCTTTTGTTCCCGGCGGTCTTTTGGGTAACGACGCCATCTGTTTTGACCTGGAAGCCTGTACTGACATCGATATGCTTGATTATGTGCAGGCCCGGATTGACGAGGCCTATCAGAAAGCGGTGTAAAAACAGCGGGTATCCGCACTGATCATTAATTCAGTTTGGAACCGGTACGAAACATTTCGCCATACACGGCTGGCAGTTGACAGTCGACGATTTTCTGTGCCACCGCTTCCACATCATAGGGGCAACGATAGTGGCTGACCGCTATCTTGCCTTTTTTTATGGTCAACACGGCAAATGATGCCTCCGGGTTATCATCAAACATGCGGCCCACGGAACCGGGATTCATAAAGTGTACCCCACCGATATAGTGGTGATAGGGACTGTGCGAATGTCCGGTGACAATAATTTCGCAATTGGTTTCCCGGGCAAGTTCCTTGAACCTCCGTTCAGGGGTGTCGGCAAAGAGAAATTCCTCGTGATCAGCGGGACTGCCATGATACATCCCGATAAAGGTATGCCCCAGCCGCAGCAGTTTTTTCTTTTTCAGGCCCAGCAGATAGGTTTTGTTTTCCGGCGTCAGCGCTTCTGCCGAGCTGGTGTACATAATGCGTTTATCCGGTTTTGAGGGCTTTTTGAAATTTTTCCCTTTTACCAGTTTGATGACCCGGTCGTCGGTATTGCCGCGGATGGAAAAAGTCTTATGCTCCTGCAGCCAGATAAGCGTTTCGTTTGGAAATGGAGCATACACCAGACTGTCACCGCAGTTGAGGATATGCGTGCAATCAAACTTTGCCGCCGCCTCACTCACCGCCATCAGGGCCGGATAGTTGCCGTGGATGTCACTGATCAGCAGAATATTCATGAGGCAATCTCCCAGGAGAATAAATAAACACTACTGTTACCCGTATGCAGCCGTTAGAGCAGGGGGCTGACCAGAAGGGCAATATTTTCCAAAAAACGCTCCCAGTTGGAACGGTGCTGAAACTGTCTGGTATCATAAGTGGTGGTTTGCTGAAGGTACCGTTCCTGCAAGGCTTTCACCTGCTCGGTGAATTCCTTGTTGTACACAAAAAGTGTCATTTCGAAGTTGAGCCAGAAACTACGCATATCCAGGTTAACCGAGCCAAACAGACAGAAACTGTTATCCACGGTAATGGTTTTCGCATGCAGTAGACCGCCGTTAAACGCCATTATATGCACCCCTGCCTGCATAAGCGAATCATAACGGGCGCGGCTTGCATATTGCACAAGATGAGAATCGTTGCGTGCCGGTACAATGACCACCACCTCAACACCCCGCTGTGCAGCGGATTTGAGGGCAGCTACCAGAGCCTGATCCGGAACAAAATACGGGGTGGTGAACATGATTTTATGACGCGCCGCGTAGATGGTGGTCAACAACAGATTATGGATGGTGTCTTCACCGTAACCGGGGCCTGATGGAGCCAGCTGTATAAAGGCGTTTCCTGTGGGGGAGACGGGTTGTACATTGATGAGATTGTTTGCGTCAGTGGGATGCGTGCCCAGCTCCAGAAGTACATCAAAGGCAAAGGTCACCTGCAGCAGTTCCGTCACCGGGCCGGTGACCCGGGCCATGACATCCACCCACTGTCCCACACCCGCCCCCTGTTTAAAGTAGCGGGGATCCACTAGATTCTGGCTGCCGGTATAGGCGATATTGCCGTCGATCAGGGCAATTTTTCGGTGATTTCTAAGATCAATGCGTACAAACAGGGCACGGATAAGCCCGGCCGGCAACGCTTCGATAATCTCAATGCCGTCTTTTATCAGCTCCTTGGCCAGCGCATGATGAAGAAAGTCTTTTGACCCGATACTGTCTAAAAGGAGCCGGCATTGTACGCCGCGCGCTTGCGCCTGTCTTAAGGCCTCCAGTACATCATCAACCCGTCCGCCATGCTTGAGAATATAAAATTCGAGAAAGCAACTGCGCGTAGCATGGTTGATATCCTCAATGAGCCGGTTGAAAAAAGATTCTGCGTTTTCAATAAGTTCCAGGTGATTTCCACCCATAGTGGGGATGCCGGTGGCAGTCCTGATCTGGTGATCCAGGGGAAGGCATTCCGGGTTGACTGATTCCCAGTCAATGGAATCCCTGCTGTGCAGGGATTGGGTCCACTGGCGCAAAAGTGGGCGCGTTTTGATGAGCCGGGCAGCACGGCGCTCTCCCAGCCGGGTTTCTCCCAGGAGCAGGTAGGTGATGCTGCCTGCAAAGGGGAACAGCAGGATAATCACCAGCCAGGCGATGGAGGTGCTGGGGGCCCGTTTACGCATAATGACCCGGAGTGACAGGCCAATACGAATCACCAGGTCGACAATAAAAATGGCGGAGGTCATCCCCCAGGCAAAAACATGCATCAGGCCAGGGAAACGGTAAGGTTGTGCAGAGTGAGATGCTGACGGGAAAGCTGATTAACCATAATTCGCGCCGATAGTAAAACTGGATACACGGTAACTTCTCGGGTCCGTTGATAAAAATCTACCGAGGAGAGGACGAAAGGTGAATAACCCTGTGTAAGGTGCACAAATTCATAGGTGCCGTCAAGGAAAATACCAGTTCTCTCCCGGTTCACTCTTTTCTTTTAGTCTCTATCTGGTAGAGTGCGAGGGGTTATTTATTATAATTTCACGCATAAACAGGTTTATTTTATGTACGTTCATGGTTTTTCAGGCGCTGCGGTCGCCGCTGGCATCAAGTATAAGGATCGGTTGGATTTAGGACTGATTTTCTCAGAAAAACCGGCTGTTGCGGCGGGTGTTTTTACAACAAGCAAAGTCAAAGCTGCTCCCGTGTTGCTGGACATGGAACGGTTGCAGGGCGGAAGGGCTCAGGCCATTTTAGTCAATTCCGGCAATGCCAATGCCTGCACCGGCAAAGAGGGAATGGACTTTGCCCGCCTGACCAGTGGGCTGGCCGCGGACAGGTTGAACATCAATCCTGAGCTGGTGCTGGTGGCTTCCACCGGAGTGATTGGTCAGCAGCTCAATGAGCAGCCTTTTGTTCAGGCCATGCCGGCTTTGACAGCGCAGCTGTCTCCGGAAGGGATTGGTGATGTGTCCCGGGCCATCATGACCACGGATCTGGTGCCTAAGACCTCACTGAAAAAGGTGCACATCAATGGAACCGAGGTTACGGTTTTTGGTACGGCCAAGGGCTCGGGCATGATTATGCCCAACATGGCGACCATGCTCTGTTTCATTATGACCGACGCCTGTATCGAGCAGCCGGTGCTTGCCCGTTTATTACGGGAAAGCGTGGAGACAAGTTTTAACCGTATCACCGTGGACGGTGACACTTCTACCAACGATTCCGTGCTGGTGCTGGCCAATGGTGCCGCACAAAATGCCTGCATCACTGAGAACACGGCTGCCGCTGCCGCGGAC
>DAIODL010000059.1:0-9918 GCA_036746815.1 Desulfobulbus sp. | reverse complement strand
CCAGGAAGTCTTCCCAAGCCTCAGACTCAAGATGTTTCCAGAACTTCTTCACTTCCTTCTCATCCTTACCGGCAGCACGCTGTGCATCCAGGAAGGCGTTCAGGGCAACATCGGTTGCCATGTAGATCGGGCCGCGACCAGTCATCAACTCATTGATCATGAGGTGGTTACGCAGACAGGTGGGGGTAACGGGAGACTGACCATACGGCATGTATTTGCTCAGCTCTTGCTTGGCAGCGTCACCGCCAGCGTAGAACTCGCCCAGACCGTTCTGTACTTTGGCCTTGAACAGCAGGAACCAAGCACCAACAGGGCCGTAACCATCTTTGAAACGAGACGGTGTGAAACGGTTTTCCATCATGGTCAGCGTGGCGCCAACCTGAGCACACATGGTGTAGGTGGAACCAGCGTTCCATACCGGGTACCATGCACGGCCTTTACCTTCACCAGTGGACCGCGGACGGAAAATGTTAACAGCGCCACCGCAGGCTACCATGGCGGTTTTGCATTTGAAGACATGAACTTTATTCTCACGGGTGGAGAAACCAACAGCACCAGCGATGGTGTTCGGTTTGTTCTTGTCGAGCAGCATCTTCACGATGAAAACACGCTCCATGACATTCTCTTCACCCAGAGCCTTTTTAGCAGGCTCAGCAACGATGCACTTGTAGGACTCACCGTTGATCATGATCTGCCATTTACCGGTACGAACCGGCTGACCACCTTCACGAAGGGTCTTGGCAGGTTTGGCGCCATCCAGGTTGGAACCATCCTCAGCGCGTTTCCACACCGGCAGGCCCCACTCCTCAAACATCTTAACAGACTCATCTACGTGACGGCCCAAGTCATAGATCAGGTCTTCACGGACAACGCCCATCAGGTCGTTACGAACCATCTTGACATAGTCTTCGATGGCATTCTCACCGATGTAGGTATTGATAGCAGACAGGCCCTGAGCAACGGCGCCGGAACGCTCCATGGCAGCCTTGTCGCAGAGGATAATCTTCATTCCTTCCGGAGCCCATTTTTTCACTTCAAATGCAGCACCGCAAGCAGCCATACCACCACCGACGATCAGGATATCACAGGAATGCTCGGCAATCTCAGGATTGGCAATGGCGGCAATTTCGCCTTTCGGCTTATTAGGTAATGCCATATTTCTATCTCCTCAAATATTTTCTGAATAGAGTTAAAAGTTTTTTGACGAAAATTGCCGATCAAGCAAGTTTGGTCGGGCTCGGCAGAGCGGTCTCAAGCAGCAGGCACTCGTCATCCAGGTTAGCGCCTTTCTGTCCACCATACTCATTGGAAGAACCCTCAGCGGTGGTCCGAATCGGGAATTTGAAACGTTTGATATTGCCATTACGGAATTTCACGGTCCACATAATGGAGTCTGAAGAACGCATCGGATGTACCTGGCCGCCCAACGGTACAAAGTCATCATAACCACGAACAAAGATGGCACCCTGAGGGCAAATCTTTACGCAAGAATAGCACTCCCAGCATGCATCCGGCTCTTGGTTATAGGCTCTCATGGCTTCTACATTGAGAACCATCAGGTCGTTAGGGCAGATGTACATGCAGGCAGTTTTATCTCCGCCCTTGCAACCATCACATTTTGAAGGATCTACGTAACTTGGCATTCAACTACCTCCTCACTTGATTTTTCCTGTATGGCACCCGAATCTGGGATACCAATATCCACACTTCTACTTGCTTCCTAAAAACAAATTCTCACTTCTTGCAGGCATCCATTTTTCGCCGTAACCGAACTTGATTTCTGCCCACCACGCCTCATTTCCGGCCGGATTTTTTCTTACAAAAAAATGAACAGCCACTCATTCTGATCGTTTGAATCTTTTAATTTGTTACCATTTTGATGTCAAGAAAAATCGTCAAAACAAGGTTGAACAACAAAACTTAAGTAAAGTATCAGAATTATGGATATATAGAAACGCTCCTTCCAACACCCTGTTAAGCGCCCGTCATGAGTCACAAAAAAATGTTGCAGCTCTCAGCATTATTTTATTCTGTATGATCCCCATACGAAGAGCGAACAATCACTTCCCGGGGCTTTGAGCCATCAGCAGGCCCCACAATACCTTCCCTTTCCATAATCTCAATCATCCGCGCCGCACGGTTGTATCCCACGCGCAGCCGCCGCTGAACCATGGAAATAGATGCCTGCCCAGTTTCCGTGACCAGGGCTACCGCCTCGTCATATTTTTCGTCATACTCCTCATCTCCAGCCTCCTCCTGCTCCGGCTCCTTCTCCACCTCCTGCAACACGGTTTCATCATATTCGGCAGTGCCCTGATCCTTCAGGCATTCCACCAGCCGGTCTGTCTCCTGCTCGGAGATGAACGCACCATGAATGCGCTGCAGTTTCGCCGCACCTGGCGGCAAAAAAAGCATGTCACCCATACCCAGTAGATGTTCAGCTCCTGAGCCATCGAGAATGGTGCGCGAATCAACCTTTGAGGACACTTTGAACGATATACGGGTGGGGAAGTTGGCCTTGATAAGCCCCGTGAGCACGTCCACCGAAGGACGCTGGGTTGCGAGAATTATGTGCATACCGGCGGCACGGGCCATCTGCGCCAGGCGGGCGATAGAGGTTTCCACATCCTTTGACGCCACCATCATCAGATCCGCCAGCTCATCTACAATAATAACGATATAGGGAAGTTTTTCCTCTGCCACCTGGTTGTAACTGGCGAAAGACTTCACCCTCCGCTCCTCCAGTAACCGGTAGCGGCGCTCCATCTCATGCACAGCCCAGAGCAGCGCCCGCGATGCCATCTTCGCTTCCACTACGACCGGATGCAGAAGATGGGGAATATCGTCATATACCGAAAGCTCAATACGTTTGGGATCAATCATGAGCAGCCGCACCTCTTCAGGTGTTGCCCGAAACAGGATGGATGCGATAAACGCATTGATGGCCACCGACTTACCTGCACCTGTGGCACCGGCAATAAGCAGATGCGGCATGCGCGCGAGATTGGCCACCACCGGCTGCCCCACCACATCAAGCCCCAGAGCCAGGGTGAGCGGTGATTTGGATTTCTGATACTCGGAACTGAGCAGAATATCCTTCAGATAGACGGTCTTACGCACCGGGTTAGGCACCTCAATACCCACCGCCGCCTTGCCGGGAATGGAACCAACGATACGGACATGATCCACCTTCAGCACCATGGCCAGGTCTTCAGCCAGGGTAACGATCTTGTTGATCTTCACTCCCGGCGCCGGGGCAAATTCATAGGTGGTCACCACTGGCCCCGGGGAAATACCCGCGACCGTGCCCTGCACCCCAAAATCCTGCAGCTTGGCCACCAGAACATCACTGACCTCATAGTAATGCTCGGCGCCCACCTCCACGTCCTGCTCTGGGTTATCGTCCAGCAAATCCAGCGGCGGTAACGCAAACGTACCGCCCACATGCCGTTCTTTCGAAGCAGCACGATCATCCTCCCGTCGACGCGCCACAACAGGTTTTTCCACAGGTGATTCCATGGGCGGCGTATGTTCAGTTGCGGATTTCTCACGCATAACGGACTCAGCCCTGCGTCTGTTTTGCGGAGACCGTCTTGGAGCGGATTTGACCGGCTCCTCGTCATCATCATCCGCCTCATCAAGAGACGCTCTTCCGTTGCCTGTACCGGGAACTAGTGCGAACAGCGAAAAATGGACTGCGGCCATCAGGGACACCAGCAGAATGAACACTAAAATCATGACCGTTCCCGCCGTGCCGATGGAACGGTGCAAAAGGTGCCAGATCAGGGAGCCGAGATATCCGCCGGGGGCGATAAAACCCGCGGGCAACCACAACTGGTCAAAGGCGCCAAAGAGGCCTGAGGAACTGAGCACAATACCTGACAATCCGGCAACAATAGCAGGCATACGGTTGGTCACCGGACGAGACAACAGCACGCTGATCATGGCGTATCCCAGTAAACACACGGGAAACACTGCGATCATACCCAAAAAGGAGAAAAGATATTTCGCGGAATAATAGCCGATAGCGCCGCACCAGTTAGTACCCGGTACCTGCCAGACAGGCTGTTGCCCCAGCAGGGGAATGAGATAACTGATCTGGGCAAGCAAAAGGAACACCGCCGCAAACAGCAGAACAAGCGCAATAACTTCCTGCCGGTAACGGGGTGCGGGGCGCATGTTGGATGCGGTCATAACACTCTTTCAGTAAACGTAAACACAAGCATCGAATGCTTTTGGGAAATGCCGATTCAGGCTGGGCCAGCCGTATACTGGCGGCAGCAGACAAGATGGGCATCGTTTGGCCACCTCTCTCTACACCATTTTACAGGAAAGCGCAAAATGGCAGAACAGAGCGGCACTTCGGGCGGGCGCCCGCAAAGGCGGCGGGACTACGCAGAAAAATACAAAGAAATAAACGTGTTACATAGAGAAGGAGGACTGCACGGCATCGAGAATGCCGTTGATAAAGGCGACCGAGTCGCCGGTGGCATAGCGTTTGGCGATCTCAAGTGCTTCATTGATGGCCACCTGAGCAGGCGTCTGCTCGCAAAAGTGCATCTCATACACCGCGATACGCAGGATATTACGGTCCACATGCGGCATACGGGTCAAGCGCCAGTTTTTGGAATGAGCCGTGATCAGAGCATCGATTTCGTCATGATGAGCGCAGATGCCCATAATCAAATCCTCGCCAAAGGCAGCGGATTTCTCCTCTACATCAAAATTCTGACGAAAGAGGATAAGCTCCTGCTGCACATTTTCAGGAGCACAGGACTGCTCCTGAAAATCATGCCCAAATAAAAACTGCAGGGCAAATTCCCTGCCTTTACGCCTCAGTCCCATAATATCTCACAGGCGTGCCACCACGCCCACAGGCAGCACTATGCCCGTGCAAAACTTCAACACAGACCGCGCCAGACTCGTGGCGCGGCTCACGCTTCTGCCAATTACTTGATTTGACCAAGAAGATTGATCATTTCAAGAGCTGCAACCGCCACGTCCGAGCCTTTGTTGCCCGCCTTGGTACCGGCGCGCTCAATGGCCTGCTCAATGGTTTCCGTGGTCAGCACTCCAAAGAGAATGGGCACACCCGTATTCAGCATAACCTGGGCCGTGCCCTTGGCCACCTCACCCGCTACATAATCAAAATGCGGCGTCGCCCCGCGGATAACCGCACCCAGGCAGATCACCGCATCGTACTTGCCGCCCTGCGCCATTTTCTGGGCTATCAGCGGAATCTCAAAGGCCCCGGGTACCCGGGCCACCTCGATATCATCGCTGTTGACCCCGGAACGCACCAGACTGTCAATAGCGCCTTCCAGCAGTTTTTCGGAAATAAAGGAGTTAAAACGGGCCACTACAATACCCAGTTTGCGACCAGCTCCCTGCAGATTACCCTCAATATATTTTGCCATACCTGTTCCCTCTGTATCACGGATCTCTGGTGACCTGGCCCATGGGCAGATCACCGTAGAGTTTCAAAAGATGTCCCATTTTGTCGCGCTTGGTCTGCAGATAGCGCCGATTTTCCTCATCCGCCGGAATCTCGATGGGCAGACGGTCGACCACTTCCAGACCGTAGCCCTCCAGGCCAATAATCTTCTTGGGGTTATTGGTCAAAAGCCGCATCTTGCGGATGCCGAGATCTCGGAGAATCTGAGCGCCGATACCATAATCCCGCAGATCGGGCTTGAATCCCAGACGGATATTGGCCTCCACCGTATCCAACCCCTCGTCCTGCAGTTCGTAGGCCTTGATCTTGTTCACCAGGCCAATACCCCGGCCTTCCTGGCGCATATAAAGCACGACCCCGCGGCCTTCCCGGTCCACCATCTCCATGGCGGCATGCAGCTGTGGGCCACAGTCACAACGGGCCGAGCCGAACACATCGCCGGTCAGACACTCGGAATGCACCCGCACCATCACCGGTTCGTCAGTGGTGACATCGCCTTTGACCAGGGCCACATGCTCCTGCTTATCCACATCGTTCTGGTAAACAATCATATGGAATTCACCGGCATGCACCGTGGGCAGACGTGCTTCCGAGGCCCGCCGCACCAGCACCTCTTTATGCAGCCGATACGCCACCAGGTCGGCGACCGTGGCAATTTTTAATCCGTGTTTCTGGGAAAAAACTTCCAGATCAGGCATCCTGGCCATGGAACCGTCATCTTTCATGATCTCACAGATGACACCCGCCGTGCGCATGCCAGCCAGCCGGGCCAGATCCACCGAACCCTCGGTCTGGCCGGTGCGCACCAGCACCCCACCCTGCCGGGCACGCAGCGGAAAAATGTGGCCGGGGCTGATAATGTCCCGGGGAGTGGCCTTGGGGTCCACCGCCGCCTCAATGGTGCGGGCACGATCCGCCGCGGAAATACCGGTGGTGACACCGGTACGCGCCTCAATGCTGATAGTGAAACCGGTGCCAAAAGGCGACTGGTTATTGGACACCATCATCGGCAGCCCAAGCTGATCGACAATATCCGGGCTCATGGTCAGGCAAATAAGACCGCGCCCATAGGTTGCCATGAAATTGATGGCTTCGGGCGTAACCTTTTCCGCGGCCATGCAGAGATCGCCCTCGTTTTCCCGGTCCTCGTCGTCAACCAGGATAATCATCTTGCCGGCCTTGATATCCTCAATGACCTCTTCTATCGAACTGACTGCCATACCCTTCCCCTCAAAATCAGCGCCAACAGGCGTTCACCTCTGTGTGCACCGATGGCCTGTCAGGTAATGACAGACCGGAAGTGCTTCTCATAAAAAACCATGTTCGGCAAGAAACCCGGGATTGATGCCACTGGAGGAGCCAGCGTCTGCCTCCTTGGTTCCCAGCAGTTTTTCCACGTACTTGCCGATAATATCCACTTCAATATTAACCGCATCGCCCTCCCGCAAAAGCCCAAGCGTAGTTACCGACAGGGTATGCGGAATAATGGACACGGAAAACTGATCGCCCTCACAACTGTTCACCGTCAAGCTGACCCCGTTGATGGTGATGGACCCTTTCTCCACCACGTAGCGAGTAAGCCGCGCGTCCAGCGAAAACCGGAACAGAGTGAAATCACCGGCGCTGCGACGTTCCCGCACCTGCCCCTGGGCATCCACATGGCCGCTGACCAGATGGCCGCCCAGCCGGTCGCTCAAACGAAGCGCCCGCTCCAGATTCACCCGGCTGCCCGCCTGCAGCGACCCAAGCACGGTACGTTTGAGACTTTCCGGCGACACATCCACGTAAAAACGGTTGCCCCGGATATTGCGCGCGGTCAAACAGGTGCCGTTCACGGCAATGGACTCACCCTCCTCCGGGTCGGTGAGGTCGAAATCCGCCTCCAGCCCAAACACCATGCCGCCGCCGGCGGGACGTTTCTCAAAAAGCGTCCCCTGCCCCTGGATGATGCCTGTAAACACTTATCCTTCCTGAGCCAGACTGCCAGCCAACCGGGCAAACTCATCCGCCTGCCGTTTATGGCCAAAACGCTGATGAATGCTGGAGACAGAGCGATAGGCGTCGGCAGCAGCGGTGGCGTTGCCCTGTTCCTTGTACGTTTCGCCAATAAGCGCCAGCACCTCGACAGCCCCCTTGGGATTATTGGTCTGCCGGTAATGCTCCAGAATATTATACAACAACTCAAGCGCCTTATCCGCATCACCCAGCTTCCGGTAGGCGGCGGCCATTTTCTTCTCCAGAGACAACAGGGAGAAGCTGTCACACTCCTTTTCACAGATGGTGTATGCCTGCTGGTAATTGGCGATTGCCATGGCAAACTCATCCCTGGCCAGGCAGGCATCGCCCAATCGGTCCGCGGAATTGGCCACACCAATCTGATTCCCCTGCTCCTCAAATCCCCTCAGCGCATTGTGGAAAGCCATGGCAGCGCGGGTGTAGTCGCCATCCTGCAGAAACTTGCGTCCTTCCCGGTAGTCATTCTTGGCGGGATTATTATCGTCTTCAGGCCCCTTAGGCATAGGTGCCAGGGAATCAAGGGGTTGCAGCGTATCACTGGCCATGGGTGTCGTCCTTATGAATGTTGCGGGTAGCCTCAATGCTGAGCGCAGCCACGGTGGTTTCCACCGGCTGTCCCTGTTCGTAAATGGTTACAGGCGTCTTGTCAAACTGGAGTCCCATGATCTGCATCTCCGCTTCATCAGCTTTAATCCGGCCAAACAACCGCAGGGCCAGACCGCGCAGCATGGGAAAATTGTGATTGAGCACAGGAAACAGGGCGTAAAACGGGGTACTCTTGCGGATCAGCTCAGGTTTGGCAGCGGCAATCTCGCCCAGCCCCCAGAGCACTGCCTCGCGGGTACCGGGATCGCCCATGAAATTGAAGAGATGCCGGGTGAAGGCACCATAAATATCAGGTCTAGCCGCAATGATGGCGCCGATAGTCTCCACCATGCCCCAGGAGCTGGCCGCGGAATCCGAAGAGGCCTCGAACAGCCGGTGCAGCATGTCGGCAACCGGTCCCGGTTCCCGGGTGGCCACCCGTCCGCACACCTGACCAATCACCCAGGCAGTACGGTAATTCGCTCCCGGCGTGGGATCATACAAAAGCCGTTGCAGGTAGCGCAGCACCTTGTGGTCATCGAAAAAGAGCGTGACCAGCCCGTCGATATCGCGGGCCTCGGCCATGGTTTTGACCGCCTTCTTATCCGCCCGTTTTTTAACGCGTTTAGGATCAAGCGCGGGCTCCACCACCGGCCCGGCCTCTGCAGGAGCTGTTTCATCCGTCTTTTTGTGCTCAAACCGCTTGACCAGTGTGGCCATTTCCTTGTGCAGACGCACAAAATAGAGGATGCCACGTACCGCGCGCCCGTCCAAATTGCGTTTGGGCACAACCTGATGCGTTACCTCATCATAATTTTCCACAATGCCGGTCAGGTAATCATCCTCGGGAATCAGTTCCCAGGCCAGATCCCACTGCCCGTTGCAGGCGTTGACCAGACAATCCACCATGGCCGCGCCGATATTGTGGCCAGTGGGGTCGGAAACATACACGGCGCCGCACTCGCAGGTACCCTGGGCGAATTCACGCAATTTCCGCTCGGCCCCATAGGCCGGCCGCCCCACGTCCATGCCGCAAAACGGGCACCAGGGTTTCAGCAGTTCTTCCGCCTTGCTGCTCATGATCAGGCCAGCTTTTCCTGAAGCGCCGAGGCAAACCGGGGATCCACGCTATAGCCCAGCTCCCTGGCTTTTTCCATGTTCCGCTGCGCCTCGGCAAAGTCACCCTTGAAGTACAGGGCCACTGCCAGGTTATTGCGAGCCATTGCCGAATCCGGTTCCAGGGTTACAGCCTGCCGTGCCGCTTCCACGGCTTTTTCGTCTTCGCCCTGCATGGTGTAGGCGGAGGTCAGATTGATCCAGGCAGTGAGCAGTTTGGGATCAATCTGCGTGGCGCGGGAATAGGCGGCAATAGCTTCTTCCACCTCATTGCGCTGCTGACGGATAAGTCCTACATTCACCAGCGCCTCGGCCATGTCCGGAGAAATGCCAAGCGCCTGCTCATTCAATGCCAGCGCCTGATCCGTATCACCCATGTCAAAATAAATCGCCCCCAGGTTGATCATGCTCTCCATGGAATGGGTATCCAGCTCAATGGCTTTTTTCAACTGGGCGATGGCATCATCAATGCGCCCGACCTGACGGTACACCAGCCCCAGATGATGACGGGCCATGACATTGTTGGGCTTCTGGTCGACTATTTTTTCCAACTCGCTGACAACATCCGCGATGTCGGCTTTCTTCTGTGCTTCGGTCATAAAAAACCTTTTTCTCTGGATTCAATGAGCCCGTCAGGCAGTGAGTTTCCCACACCTCACGGAAAAAGTGACTCTACTATAGACACATTTGCCAGCAACGCAAGACAGGTGGAAGCAACAATATAGACTCCTTCCCGCCTATACCCC
>DAIODL010000058.1:0-10133 GCA_036746815.1 Desulfobulbus sp. | reverse complement strand
GCGGCCTGAAACTCCTCAAAGATGTTCCAGTAGAACCGGGCCACATTGATGTCCGAGGCAATGCCAAAGGATTGGGTCATGCTGGACATGGCCACCAGGCCGGGAATGAGGAAATAGAGATACGGCTGGTTCCCGAAGCGTATCAGGTCACCCATGGCATAGCCGAAGGTGAGCAGATAGAGCAGCGGCGAGACGGCCATGCCCGCCAGCTGACGCTTGTAGCGGTACTTGAGGATGAGCATTTCCCGAAGATAGACAGCGATAAATCCATTCATCACACCACCTTTTTCCCGGTGAGGCTGAGAAAGGCATCCTCAAGGTTGATCCGGCGCAGGGTGACCCCGCACTGCTGGGAAGCGGCGAACCGGGCGGCCTCCTCCCGGATGGCAAAATAATGGGTCTCCATGTCCTCGCCATTCACCTGGTCCACGGCCCATTCACCCAGACGTGCCATCAGGGTCTGCGGCTGGTCCAGGGCAACAATGCGGCCTTTATCGAGAAACGCCACCCGGCGGGCCAGAAATTCCGCCTCCTCAATGTAATGGGTGGTCAGAAAAATGGTGGTGCCATCCTGCTGCACCCGCTTGATCAGGGCCCAGATACGGCGGCGGATAGCCGGGTCCAGGCCGACGGTGGGCTCATCGAGAAAGAGTACCCTGGGTTCATGCATCAGGGCCCGGGCGACCATCAGCCGCCGCTTCAGGCCACCGGAGAGCTGTTTGACCAGGGTGTTCATGCGGTCGGAGAGTTCCACATAGTGCAGCATTTTTTCGATCTGCTGGCTCCGCTGCCTGGCCGGCATGTTGAACAGACGGCCGTGGATATCCAGGTTCTCGCGCACACTCAGTTCTCTGTCCAGGTTGATGTTCTGTGGCACCAGTCCGCACTGGCGCTTGGCTTCCCGGGGGGATTTGACAATATCATACCCTCCGATGCTCGCCCGCCCGCCGCCGATGCGGGTGAGACCGGTGAGTATGCGGATGGTGGTGGTCTTGCCGGCACCGTTGGGACCGAGGAAGGCGAACAGCTCACCCGCCATCACCGACAGGTCGATCCCGTCCAGGGCGCGAAGCGTGCCGTAGGATTTCTGCAACTGTTCGATATGAATCATGGTGGATTCGTTGGTAGTCAACATGTGCGCAGGTATGTGTCTGGTTTTTCAAGTCGGGTTTTGCCGGTGTCCCCGGCATTTTTCAGTGGCACGGCGATGGTTGGTAAATTTCCGGCCATTGTCCGCAAAAAATTTGACAAGGATAAAAGGGGCCTTTTTCAACAATTGATCAAGAAAATTTTATCAGTCCGTGGACGATTTATCATTTTGATTGACCCAAAGGAAACCGGATAGCGCAAAAACGCCGCCTGTGCAAACCATTCATGCTCTAATAGTATTGCATTGCTGAGGAAACCCTTGACCTTGTGCAAGGAATATTGGAATGTAAAAAAAGCTCAAGGAAAATTCTCTTTCCAGCTGTTCACTTCTGTGCTTTTCCCGGCGTGGAAACGTATCGTTATTTTTTCTTTATGAATTCTGACTCATTCCAGGACTATCATGAATAATGCAGAAATTTTGGCCAAAAGCCTTGTCGATTTAGGCGTACAGCGGATTTTCGGATTTACAGGGGTCACCATCATGCCTGTTATCCACGCGCTCGACGCATGCGGGATTGAGATTGTGGTAAGCGCCAATGAGCAGTCCTGCGCCTTTGCCGCAGGCGGCTACTCCCGCTCCAGTGACAAGGTGGGCATCACCGTGGTTACCTCGGGCCCGGCCATTACCAACACCCTGACCGCGGTCGCGGACGCCAATGCCGATTCCATTCCGCTCATCGTTTTTGCCGGACAGGTTGCCCGCGTGAAAATGGGCACGGATGAGTTTCAGCATATCAACGTGGCGAAGATTTTTTCCGGTGCTGCCAAAAAAGTCATTGTTGTCAATGAGTTGAACAATATCGAGGAAATCGTCAAGGATGCCTACTTCTTCGCCAAATCCGGGAAACCAGGGCCGGTTGTCATTGATTTCCCCTTTGACATGCAGAACCGCGAAGGGGTGTATCAGGCCATTGATGTGGAGCGGTTCCGTTATAAATATGACGAAGAGCGCCATCTGGGTGAAAACCAGTGCCGCCAGTTTTTCGAGATTCTGCAGAACGCGAAACGCCCGCTTCTGTATATCGGCGGCGGATTGAACTCAGAGGCGGGCAGCGAGCGCATCCGCGCGTTTAACGAACGCTACAAGGTGCCATCGATCTGGAGTTTGCTGGGCAAGGGCATTCTCAATGAAAATGACGACTTCGCGCTCGGCATGCTGGGTATGTTCGGGCTCCCCGCAGCCAACATGGCCATCCAGAAAACAGACCTGTTTGTTGCCTTCGGTGTCCGCTGGGACGACCGTGTTTCACAGAAGGTGGGTGAGGCGGGCCTGAAAGCGGATATCGCCTATTTTGATGTCAATCCGGAGAAGGTGCAGGAGGTGCGCTTTTCGAGAAAACCCAAATTCACCTTCATCGGCAGGGCGGAAACCGCGCTGGACGATCTCCTCACCTATGCGGAAAAGCACGACATTACCCTGAATATCGGAGAATGGCAGGAGTATGGGCGTCAGCTCAAAAAGCAGTACCCGCTCAAGTTCAAGAAAGACGCTCCAGCCATTCAGCAGGCCGAGGTAATGGAGCACCTGTCGCACCACATTACCGAGAAGATGAAAATCACCACCGGTGTCGGCAACCATCAGATGCTGGCGGCACAGTACCTGGTGACCAAGTCGCCCAAATCCTTTATCACCTCGGGCGGGTTCGGTACCATGGGGTTTGGTCTGCCGAGTTCGATCGGTACCTATTTCGCCAATCCCGATGCCACGGTGCTGGCCATTGACGGAGACGGCAGCCTGCTCATGAATTTAGGCGAGTTGTTCACCATTGGCCGCTATGGCCTGCCCATCAAGGTGCTCTTGCTCAACAACCATGGCGAATGCATGGTGCGCAATTACCAGAAGTACGTGCATGGTGGGAACTATGTGGCCACGGTGCGGCACAATAACGTCAACTTTGCCGCTCTGGCCAGGGATTTGTCCTTCACCTTTTCCCGCCGTATCGAGGAGCGGGCCGAGCTGGAAGAGGGGCTGCACGCGTTTTTGCAGGCAGAAGGCCCCTGCTTCCTGGAAGTGGTCTGCGACAAGGATGAAATGCTCTATCCGCGGATACCTGCAGGCAAGGGCTACGCTGGCATGATCCTCGGGCCGTATATCGAAAACAAGGAGTGAACCTGCGCAGGTGACCGGGCGGCTCAGCAGCGCCACACTTCCATAAAGTAAAATACAGTAAAAGCGGTTTGCGTGGCGCGGTGATCTCTGCGCACGTAAGCCGCTTTTTTTATGGATTCAAAGAGCGCTGGAAAACATGGCTGGTGTTGTCAAAAAGTGATCTTGCAAATGATACCGGATATCAAAACGGGATGGTCGGTGCCGTTGTGATACCTGGGAGAAGAGGCACCTTCAACATCATGCACATGTTGTCTGCGGTGGTACTGGTTTGCAGACAGGCGCATGTACACCCCGGTTGGTTTCGGATTTGCGTCAATTTAAGGGGAAAGCGGGATAAGGCTTGCCTTTCTGACGGGGAACGGTGTATTAAGGCAGCGAAAAATGGCGCGCTCCAGTAGCTCAGGTGGATAGAGCTCAGGATTCCTAATCCTGGTGCCGCGTGTTCGAATCACGCCTGGAGCACCAATTATTTATTTTATAATGGCTAATAAGTGATTTCAGCTTGTTAGCCATTTTTATTGTGGAGTTTGATCTGCCGGTACGCTCTTGCTCAGAAGAGCAAAGCCCATAGTTGTTTTGATGTCACGAAAGAAAAGCTCAACGGCCCAGCGTCTCAGGTAGGGGACAGAGGTAGCTCCCCTTGTCTGGACAAGATACAAAGACTCTGCTTGAACGGGAAATAAGACATAGGAGAAAAGCCAAGGATGACCAATCATATAGTTCGAAACTTATAGGCTGGTTAGAAGTGGTTGGATGATAAAATAGAATTTTTAGTCCAATCGGCTTTGTATGCGTGCAGATCAGATCATATTTGAACCACCCTCCTTTAAGCTTCAATTTCGTCGTGAATACCGGTAACACCTGTTATTTTCACCTCTCCATTGGGAAAATGAGCAACAACATCCAGGGTGCCGCCCATGGCCTGAATAAACCGTTCAAGGGTTTTTATATACATATCAGGCCGCTTTTCCATTTTAGAAACCGCTGCCTGAGAAATCCCAAGCTCCTCTGCAATCTGTTCTTGGGTCAGTTTCAGGGCTTTCCTGAGTTCATGTAGCGGCATCTCGGCAAGCAGTTGTTCCGTTCGTTTTTCGTTGGCTGCCCGTCTTTCAAGCGTCATTTTGGCTCGTAGTTCGTTAAATGATCTTGCCATAGCTGCCCTCCTATTTATCTTTGCCAATTTCAATCAAGTGTTGTTCATATAATTTGTCGGCAACAGGGATGTGCGTCTTATACCAGCTATCCTTGCCTTCCTTGCAGCCACCTATCAACAGGATAGCAGTGCGTCTTGGATCAAAGGCATAGAGTATCCTGTAGGGTGAACCCGCATGCTGAATTCGCAACTCTCGCATATGCGAATACTTGGAGCCGTTTATTTTGGATGAGTGCGGATAGTCAAGGTTCGGACCCAATGCCTCAAGCAAACCAACGCTTGCGTCAATCGAGTCTTGCTCCGCTTCGTTTAGTTCATCCCACCAGAAACCGAACTCATCTGTAAATTCAATATCCCATTCCATGATTAAATATAACTTTATGGTTATATAGCTGTCAAGTTATATTTTTAAGCTGCTTCTTTGGCTCATAGGGGGTAGATGTGGAGGCATCGATGAACCAAACTTTCTGCGAACCCGTTGGTCTACCTTTGCTTGTGTGTGTGACTTTTTATCCAAAATTGGTCATTCCCTGGACAAAACAACAAAATCTTGAAAATTAATTCGTCGTATTATTAACAAGTTGAGTGTTGAGGAAGTTTTACGAAGCTCAGCGAAAAGGAATTCCTAATCCTGGTGCCGCGTGTTCGAATCACGCCTGGAGCACCAATTATTTATTTTATAATGGCTAATAAGTGATTTCAGCTTGTTAGCCATTTTTATTGTGGAGTTTGATCTGCCGGTACGCTCTTGCTCAGAAGAGCAAAGCCCATAGTTGTTTTGATGTCACGAAAGAAAAGCTCAACGGCCCAGCGTCTCAGGTAGGGGACTGCTATTTCGTCACGCGGATATTTCTTCGTATCAAGCAGGGGGAGTGACAATATAAAACTGTTTACACCGGAAGCCCGGCTGTGTGACCGTGACTTTGATCTACCGTATTTTTCAGTCTGCATTTTTGCGGGTATCTGCCCCCTGTTATGGGCAAGTCAGTCATGGTCTCTGTATGCCCTCTGGGGTGCGCCGGGTTGACTTGATGGCTAACCTGTTGTATTTATATATATATATCATCTTTTGCGGGATGAAGATCCTGCTTCGGTAATACTTTTTACTTCGTAAAAAGTTTCAATCCGTACAATCGCGGAACGTAACATTCAAATGGTGCAAGGATTGGGGTGTCGCGTTTGGTGCTCTGAACTGGAAGACACTCCCCGGTTTTGTTGTCCAATCTGTCCGCGTTGTTCAAAAATATTTTTTACACGTTGTTTCAATGGGTTAATAACTGACGGTTCTAGCGTGTGTAACATGGGGAACCGCAGACATATGAGGAGTTGATGAAACAAAATGCGCAAGGACTGTATGTTGTCTTACTGAGTATTCATGGACTAATTCGAGGAAAAAACCTCGAACTCGGCCGCGATGCCGATACCGGCGGGCAGACCCTCTATGTTGTCGAGCTTGCCCAGGCCCTGGCCAAACAGAAGGGCATTGCCAGGGTCGATCTGGTCACCCAACGGGTGGTGGATGCAGGTGTTTCTCCAGATTATGGGAAACCGCTTGAAGTGCTGGCTGAAAATGCACGAATCGTCCGCATCAATGCCGGGCCCGAGCAGTATCTCGCCAAGGAACAGTTGTGGGACCATCTCGACTTCTTTGCCGATAACCTGGTCGGTTTTTTTCAGGAAAACAATTCGTTTCCCGATATCATTCACAGCCACTATGCCGATGCTGGTTACGTCGGCTGCCGTCTGGCCAATCAACTCGGTATCCCCCTGATTCATACCGGCCATTCGCTCGGACGGGTCAAGCGGAGCCGGCTGCTCGCCAGCGGTCTCAATGCCGAGGAAATCGAGAGCCGGTTCAATATGAGCCGCCGTATCGAGGCAGAGGAACAAACCCTTTCCACTGCTGAGCGGGTGATCACCAGCACTCATCAGGAAATTGCCGAACAGTACGAACTTTACGATTACTATCAGCCCGAGCAGATGCGGGTCATCCCTCCGGGGACCAATCTCAACAAGTTTATGCCGCCGACCGGGGAGGAGCGGGAAAGCGAGCTGTCCGCCACACTGACCCGACATCTTAAAGATCCGCAAAAGCCCATTATCCTTGCGCTCTCCCGACCGGATCAACGCAAAAACATTACCGCCCTGGTTGAGGCCTATGGCCAAAACAAACGTCTTCAGAAACTGGCCAACCTGGTCATCATTGCCGGTAATCGCGACGACATCAACGATCTTGACGAGGGCGCGCAGGAAGTTTTCCATGATCTTCTCCTCGCAATTGACCGCCATGACCTGTACAGCAAGGTGACCATGCCCAAGCATCACCGGCGCGACCAGGTGCCGATGATTTACCGGATCGCCGCTGCCAGTGGAGGTGTTTTCGTCAATCCCGGGCTGACCGAACCCTTTGGCCTCACCCTGATCGAAGCCGCTGCCAGCGGCATGCCCATCGTTGCCACCGAGGACGGTGGTCCCAAGGATATCATTCACAACTGTCAGAACGGGTTTCTCATCAACCCGCTGGAGCCGCAATCAATAGGCGATGCGATTGTCAAACTGCTGGTGGACCGGGACCTGTGGGGACAGTGTTCGGCCAACGGTCTGCGCGGCGTGCGGCAGCATTATTCCTGGGATGCGCATGCGCAGCGTTACGTCGATATGGTCAAACCGATCGCCGCACATGCAGAGCGGCTCATGCGCAAGCCGGTCATGCGCCGCCAGCATCTCTACTGCGACCGGGCGCTTGTCAGCGATCTTGACTTCAATCTGATCGGCGACGAGAAATCACTTGCTTTGCTGCTTGAACGAATCAGATGGCAGCGTACCCGCAGCTATTTCATCATTGCCACGGGCCGGCGTTTTGATTCCACCTTGAAGTTGATGAAAAAACACAATATTCCCGAGCCGGATGTGCTTATCACCAGCAGTGGCACCGAGATTTATCACGCGCCCAAGCTCACCGCCGACACGGCGTGGGCAAAGCACATTGATCACCAGTGGACCCCGCACATCGTCAAAGCTTTGCTCACCGGTATGCCGGGCCTGAAGCTGCAGCCCGCAAGCGAGCAAAGCCGCTATAAAATCAGTTACTACATCGATCCGGAGCTGGCCGATATCGAAGAGATCAAACAGATCCTCTACCGTGACGAGCAGGCGGTGTTCATACAAACCGCTTTGGGTCAGTTTTTGGATATCCTGCCCCTGCGCGCATCCAAAGGCATGGCGTTGCGCTTTGTGGTGCAACAGCTCCAGCTTGAGCTGGAAAAGGTTTGTGTTGTCGGCGGATCAGGGGCGGATGAGGACATGATGCGTGGCAACACGCTGGCCGCGGTGGTTGCCAACCGCTACAATGAAGAGTTATCGCAGCTGGTGGATGTGGAGCGGATTTATTTTTCCGGGCAGTCTTACGCGGCTGGAATTCTGGAAGCTATCGAATTCTACGATTTCTTTGGTAAATGCCGCGATCCGCGCCTGGCTGGAGGTGAAGTCCATGCCTAGGCTGCTGCTTTGTACCGATATGGACCGCACCATCATCCCCAACGGTCATCAAGCCGAGCATCCACTTGCCCGGGAACGGTTTGCCCGCCTCTGCAGCCTTCCGGAAATTTGTCTGGTTTATGTGACCGGTCGTGACCTCGCATTGACCGAGCAGGCCATTGTCCGGTACCAGCTGCCCTTGCCGGCCTATGCCATTACCGATGTCGGCACGAAAATCTACGAGCACCGCGAAGGATGCTGGTATGAACTCTTTCGCTGGCGCGATCAAATCATCGTTGATTGGGCCGGGAAAAGCCACGCCCGGCTGAAAACGGCACTGGCGGATTTATCCGAGTTGAGACTGCAGGAGCCTGACAAGCAAAAAGAATGTAAACTCAGCTACTACGTTGAACTTTTGGCGAATCGGGAAGCGCTTTTTGCCGGTATTGATGAACGGTTGCAGCGCATGGGCGTGAACGCCAGTTTGATCTGGAGTATCGATGAACTGCGGAAAACAGGCCTGCTGGATATTCTCCCCCGAAATGCCACCAAGAAACATGGTATTGAATTTCTCGCCAGCCGCCTGGGCTACCGGTATGAGGAAATCCTTTTTGCCGGCGATAGCGGCAACGATCTGCCGGTTATGGGCAGTGCGATCCGTTCGATCCTGGTGGCCAATGCGGATGCTGCAACCAAGAGAGATGCTGAGCGCCTGGCCAGAGAAAACAATGTTTGGGACAGCCTGTATCTCGCCGATTCCGATTCCTTTGCCCTTGGCGGCAACTACGCCGCGGGCGTGCTCCAGGGGGTGATTCATTTTGCGCCCTGCCTTGCCCGGGCCGTGGAACTGGCGACTCTATGAAAACAAACCCGGTAAACGAATTTTTGGGATAAGCTTATGACCGCTCTGAACAAGCAGGCCGGAGTCTATATTTTTGGTGAAGTGCTCTTTGACTGTTTTCCTGCCGGTGAACAAATTCTCGGTGGTGCTCCATTCAATGTTGCCTGGCATTTGCAGGCCTTGGGTGATCATCCCCTGTTCATCTCGCGCATTGGTCAGGATGCACAGGGAGAGCAGGTCCTCCAGGCCATGCAGGCGTGGGCCATGGAAACCACGGGGATACAGATTGACCGGCAATACCCCACTGGCCGGGTCGAGGTGTGCCTCACCGATAACGAGCCGAGTTACGATATTGTTGCGGGCAGCGCCTATGATTTCATAGCCGCAGCGGACCTGCCGCAGACCTGTGGCCAGGGTATCCTCTATCATGGAACTCTTGCCCTGCATCATCAGGAGTCACGGAACGCCCTGCAGCAGCTTGCGCACGAGCCGGCGTTGAAAATTTTTCTCGATGTCAATCTGCGGCCCCCCTGGTGGGACCGGGAGACGGTGATTGAGCTGCTGCAGAGGGCCCATTGGGCAAAAATGAATGAGCATGAATTACAGATGCTCATGCAACCGGGGCAACAGGCGGCTGACATCACGGAGCAGATGGCGGACCTGCAGCGAAGGTACGGGCTCGAACAGTTGATCGTTACCCGTGGAGAGCGTGGGGCTCTGGTGAGAACCGCTCCTGGAGCCATCTATACTTTCCAACCGGAAAAAATTGACCAGGTTGTCGATACGGTGGGCGCTGGAGACGCCTTCAGTGCCGTATATCTCCACGGTTTGCTCGCGGGCTGGTCCATCGACAAAATCGGCAACCGGGCGCAGCGTTTTGCCGGCAAGGTGATCGGGCTTCGAGGCGCTATAACCACGGATCCCTCTTTTTATGTGGATGTGTAGGAGGACGGCTGTCCATTCAGTGCAGGTGAACGTTATTTATTCAGATCCAAGAGGTTTTTTTTATGTACGAACAGGTTTCCCATACGCTGCTCAACGATATTCTCAACCGCATCAAACCCGAGATTTCCAAACAGGATCTACGCTATTTTTACACCCGTTTGGGTGCCAATTTCTACGGTATTCATTCGCTTTTTCAGCGGCTTTACGGAGACAGGGATGATTTTGCGGAGCAGGCGCAGAAACTGGTGGAAACCATGGCAACCAAATATATTGAGCGCCCCCAGGATCTGCGGGATCTGGATCTGGCCAGGGAGAGGGACTACAACTGGTTTCTCAGCCAGCGGTGGGCTGGCATGGCTCTGTATTGCAAAGGTTTCGCAGGTACCCTCCAGGGGCTGCAGGAACGGTTGTATTATTTCCAGGATCTTGGGATCAATATGGTCCATGTCATGCCGGTT
>DAIODL010000057.1:0-10283 GCA_036746815.1 Desulfobulbus sp. | reverse complement strand
TGTTGATTTTTCCGTGTTCATTGGCGGCGTCATCCGTGGAGATGTCCAGCGTGGCAATGTCCTGGCCGGCATATACGGGGCAGGCTTGCAGGGCAATCAACGCGCAGCCCAGGAATAGGGCACGGCGGATACGCTGTGGGTGACTATGGTGGTGTGTCATGGTGGTTCTCCTTGATGGTGTTTGGTTGGGTGGAATAGAACTGGCGGCATGATGCCCGTAAGTGTTTATTCGGCAATTTCCACATCAATGAAATCAGCTTCGTTGTTGCGGAGCGTGAGCATGCCGTCCATCACCTGCAGGGCCACAGGATCGTTCAAGGGGGCACGGTGTTTGACGGTGATTTCCGTACCCGGAACCAGGCCCATCTCACGGATACGGTGGCCCAGTTCACCGCCTGTTTTGATTGAGGCGATGGTGCCGGTCTGGTTGAGTGCCATCTGGCGGAGATTCATTTGTTTCATTTTTGTCTCTCAGGTGGTGGTTTTGTTTCGATGTCGAGCAGGCCCGGTCCGGTGCCGGCATATGCTCAACTGGTTATGGCAAGGCTGCGGTAAAACAGGTTGCACCAGTGTGGCTATGACCAGCTTTTGGGCCTTTCCCGTCGTGTGGCTCCCGCCACTCCAGTCAGAAGATGTACAGATACTATGGAAGTGGAATCATGCATTCCCGGGGATGCTGGCACGTTTGGTGCTCTGATTCCATCCGGTTGTGAGGATGTTTTCCTCGTTTATTAAAAAAAAAGTTAGCCTAGGCTAAAATTGATAAAGTTAGTTACCCCTAAAATAATAGGCCGTCAATATTTTTTAGAGGGGGTGGCAAGAAAAAACAGTAGACCCGAGGTAAAACGGGATAGGGGAGAAGAAGGCGGAGTGGCGGGGAGATTTGTCCTGCAGTTGTATTCAGGTGGTGGAATCCGGGGAAGCGACCTCGACCTCAATAAAGTCTGCCTCATTGTTGCGCAGGGTAAGTGTGCCGTCCAGAACCCGCAGGGCAACGGGGTCATTGAGAGGGGCCCGTTGCTTGATGGTGATTTCCGTGCCGGGAACCAGGCCCATCTCACGGATACGGCGGCCCAGTTCACCTCCCACCTTGACCGCCACGATGGTGCCGGTCTGGTTGATGGCCATTTTACGTAAATTAATCAGTGGCATGTTTACTTACCTGATTCATTGAGTTTCGCCCAGCTGTCGCGCAGGGTGACGATACGATTGAAAACCGGTCTGGTCGGTGCGCTTTCCTTTGCATCCAGGCAGAAATAGCCTTGCCGTTCGAATTGAAACCGGTCATCGGGTTGCGCGTTTGCAAGCCCCGGTTCCAGCATACAGTGTTCCAGCACGGTGAGTGAGGTGGGGTTCAGGAAAGCCATGAAGGATTTTTCCTTGTCCGCATCAGGGAATTCCACCGTGAACAGCCGGTCGTAGAGGCGCACTTCCGTCTTGAGCGCATGCTGCGCGGAAACCCAGTGAATGGTACCTTTCACCTTACGGCCATCCGGGGCGGAGCCGCCGCGGCTTTCGGGGTCATAGGTGCAGCGCAGCTCCACTACTTTGCCGGTTGCATCTTTGATGCTTTCCTGGCAGGTGATGAGATAGGCGTAACGCAGCCGCACTTCCCTGCCGATGCTCAGACGGAAGAATTTTTTGGGTGCGTCTTCCATGAAATCCGAGCGCTCGATATACACCTCGCGGGAAAAGGGTACCTTGCGTGTCCCCATGCCTGAATCCTGCGGATGGTTCTGAGCCACGACTTCCTCGGTCTGGCCTTCCGGGTAGTTGGTGATCACCACCCTCAGCGGATCGAGCACGCCGAACACCCGTTTGGCGTGGGTGTTGAGGTCATCCCTGGCCGCATCCTCGAGAATGCTCATGTCAATCCACGATTCCCGTTTGCCGATGCCGATAGTGGTGCAGAAATTACGGATTGAGGCGGGCGTATAACCGCGCCGGCGCAGCCCGGAGATGGTGAGCATGCGCGGATCGTCCCAGCCGGAGACATGCTTCTCGTTCACCAGTTGCAGCAGTTTGCGTTTGCTGGTGACTGTGTAGTTGATGTTGAGCCGTGCAAATTCGATCTGGCGCGGATGGTTCGGGGTTTTCAGCGTGTTCAGCACCCAGTCGTACAGGGCACGGTTGTTTTCGAATTCCAGGGTACACAGCGAGTGGGTGATGTGCTCCAGCATATCCGAGAGGCAGTGCGTGAAGTCGTACATCGGATAGATGCACCACTTGTCGCCGCTGCGATGATGGCTGGTTTTGATGATGCGATAAATGACCGGGTCGCGCATGACGATGTTAGGCGAGGCCATGTCGATTTTGGCCCGCAGCACACACGATCCTTCCGCGAATTCGCCGGCGCGCATGCGGGCGAAGAGATCGAGGTTTTCCTCCACGCTGCGGTTGCGGTAGGGACTCTCTCTGCCCGGCTCCGTGAGAGTGCCCCGATATTCACGGATCTGGTCACTGGTCAGATCACACACGTACGCCTTGCCCATCTTGATCAGCTCCACGGCAAAATCGTGCAGTTGATCAAAATAGTTGGAAGCGTAATAGAGATGGTCGCCCCAGTCAAAACCCAGCCAGTGCACATCCCGTTTGATGGATTCCACGTATTCGACAGATTCCTTGCCCGGATTGGTGTCGTCAAAACGCAGATGGCATGTACCGCCCGTTTCTTTGGCTATCCCGAAATTGAGGCAGATGGACTTGGCGTGGCCGATATGAAGAAAACCGTTGGGCTCCGGAGGAAAGCGGGTGATGATGGACGTGTGTTTGCCCGTGGCGAGATCGTCGGCGACGATCTGGCGGATAAAATCGAGCGGCTTTCCGGGGGTCTCTTGTTCAGTGGTCATAGAGGGTATCCTGTACCAGTTACAGAAAAAATTTACGCTTGAGCAAATACGTGATCAATGTTGCGGAGGCGGTTCACCACGCGTTCCCGACCCAATGTCATGAGAATGGCGAACATGGATGGCCCGGCCAGCTGACCGGTGAGCACCGTGCGCATGGCATTGATGAGAATGCCCGGCTTGATGCCCAGTTCGTCCGCCATATCGCGGCTGGTTTTTTCCGCGGATTCCTCAGCGAATTCGGGGAGCGCTGCAAAGCGGTCCGCCAGCTGCGGCAGCCAGGTTTTAAGCTCCGGTGTCTTGAGTACATTTTTGGCGAGCGGCTTGGGATCGATTTCGTAGTCTTCGGCGAAATAGGCACGCCCGGCGGTGGTGAAATCCTTCAGGGTATGGAACCGGTCGCGGATGAGGTGCAGGGTGTCCAGATACCACTGTTTTTTGTCGCCCGCGTAGGCATTGTCCCAGAGCCCGGCCGCTTCCAGTTCCTTCCGAACCATGTCACCCAGTTCTGCAATATCCATGGTGCGCAGGTAATGCTCGTTCATGGCGATCAGCTTGGGATCGGTGAAAAATTTCGTATCGCCGGGATTGAAGTTGAACACGGCGTTGACGCGGCTGATGCGTTCCAGGCTGAAGGCCTGCAGCAGCTCCTCGCGGGAGAAGATTTCCTGATCCGTGCCCGGATTCCAGCCCAAAAGACAGAGAAAGTTACACAGCGCCCAGGGGATGAAACCATGGTCGCGGTAGAACTGCACCGCCACGATTTCCCCGTGACTGCGCTTGGAAATCTTGCGTTTTTTCAGGTCCAGGGTGAGCGGCATATGAGCAAAGACGGGGAGTTTGGCACCCAGTGCCTCATATAACAGGATCTGTCTGGTGGTGTTGGTCATGTGGTCTTGACCGCGGATGACATGGGTAATGCGGTCACGGATATCGTCTACCACGTTACAGAGCAGATACAGCGGTTTCCCATTGGAACGGACAATGACAAAATCCTCAATCTCGCTGTAGGCGCGCTCAATGCGGCCCAGCACCACGTCGTCGTAAAACAGGGTGCCCGGCCGCTTCGGCACTTTGAAGCGAATAACGTAGGGAAGCCCCTGTGCTTCCTTTTCCTGCACCTGTTCGGGGGTCAGGTCGCGGCAGGCGCCATCGTAGCCGACATAGGAGCGTTTTTCAGCAAGCGCCTGCTCCCGTTTCTGCTCCAGTTCTTCCTTGGTGCAGAAACACTTGTAGGCAAGGCCCGCATCCAGGAGTCTCTGGGCCGCGGCGATATGATCGTCAGTAAAATCGGTCTGAAAGTAGGGGCCTTCGTCCCAGTCAATATCAAGCCACTGCAACCCCTCAATAATACCATCAATCGAGGCCTGCGTAGAGCGTTCCTCATCAGTATCTTCAATGCGAAGCACCAGCTTGCCCCCATGCTGGCGGGCAAACAGCCAGTTGAACAATGCGGTTCTTGCCCCGCCAATGTGCAGATATCCCGTGGGGCTGGGCGGAAAACGAACGCGAACCTCTTCCATGCATACTCCTTTTAAAGGACTCGTGATCAGGTGGAATGAGTCCAGTGAATCATTCTTGAAACTTAAAATATATAGCGCTTCATGCGTATCTGTTCAAGGGAAAGCGCATGGCAGTGGAAAAGAGCCGGAAAGGGATCGCGCGAGCAGAAAAAGTGCATGCGCAGCAGAAGGCAGAGTGTTGACGGTATATCCGTCAATGTATAGAATAATTATTTGTAGTAATTTTCAATTTTGATGCCCTGTAATTTTTATGAGACTGGGATAGATATGTTGAAATGTTGATCTGAAGTGTCTTCTCCTTGGAAAATGGTCCTTTTTAAGAATAGACTGGCGTGAGGATGATTATGGCCGAAAATTGTTCAGGAAGCGATGAATGCCCGGAGGGGCATGTTCGTGATGCGTTCGGTCGGTGCGTGATGCCGACGGTTACTTTTGCCTCGTTTATCCTTTCGCTGAATACTTCGGCGCTTTATCTCATGGGTGAGTTGCCGCATCCGGAAACCGGCAAGCGCACGGTGGATCTGGAACTCGCCAAACACACTATAGATACGCTGGCCCTTCTTGCGGCCAAGACCAAAGGTAACCTCAGTTCTGATGAAGATGAATTGATGACGCGCATCCTCTATGATCTGAAGATGCGCTATGTCCGCATGTCCTGATTTCCAGCCTCGTTGACATGCCGCAGGAAAAGCTCGTTCTTCAGGCTCCGGCCAAGATTAATCTGACGCTTCGGATTCTGGGGCGCCGGCCGGACGGCTATCATCTCCTCTCTTCGCACATGCAGAAGATCGGGCTCTATGACGTGCTGGAGATTGCCCTTGCAGACCAGGGGATTCATCTCAGTTGTGCCGGGGAGGACATCCCTCTGGGCCGGGAAAATATCGTGTACCGGGCAGCGGCCCTGTTTTTCTCCTGGCTGCAGGAACATATTCAGTCGCAGATTCCCGGCGTTGAGCTGCATCTGCAGAAGCATATTCCGGTTGCCGCCGGCATGGGTGGGGGCAGCAGTGACGCCGCCGCGACGCTACTGGGACTCAATTTTTTATGTGAAACGCCCTGCTCGCCAGCTGAACTGGCGGCCTTGGGGCTGCAGCTCGGCGCGGATGTGCCATTTTTTATTGATCCGTCTCCTGCCGCGCTGGCTACGGGAATTGGTGAAATTCTGCAGCCGGTCGCCCCGCTTCAGGGGTATCGGATAGTGCTGGTTAATCCCGGATTTTCCGTATCAACGCGCTGGGTTTATCAGACTTTTGCGTTGACAGGGAAGGGGAGTTCGAGTACTTTGCGTAATTCGCAAAAAGATCTTGATCTGCCTCAAGGCGGTCAATCAGTTGGTTTTCTTGTGAATGATCTGGAAAAAGTTACCTTGAAAAAGTACCAGGAACTTGGCCGGATACGTAACGAATTGCTTGAGCAGGGAGCCAGTGGGGCATTGATGTCTGGATCTGGAGCAACGATGTTCGGCCTGTTTGCTGCTGCGGAAAAGGCTGCACAGGCTGTTGAGTTTTTTCGGCAACGATATGCGTTTGCCGAGGTCGTCGACCCCGTGGAATGAAGGCTGGATGCGTTTGCGCTTTTAGTCTGTCAGGAATGGGTTGGGGCGTCGTCAAGCGGTAAAGACACAAGGTTTTGATCCTTGCATACGGGGGTTCGAATCCTCCCGCCCCAGCCAACCTTACATAAAGAAGTCCGTCATGCCTAATAAATTGAAAGTGTTCACCGGCAATGCCAATCCGGCGATTGCCAGGGAGATTTGTGATTATCTTGAGGTGCCGCTGGGTACGGCCGAGGTAAAGCAGTTCTCTGATGGTGAGGTGTCTGTGGAAATCGGCGAGAATGTCCGTGGCGCCGATGTTTTTGTTGTGCAGCCGACCTGTTCACCGGTCAATGACAATCTGATGGAGTTGTTGATCATGGTGGATGCGCTCAGACGCGCTTCAGCCCGGCGTATTACTGCGGTTATGCCCTATTATGGTTATGCCCGTCAGGACCGGAAGGTGCGGCCGCGTGTGCCGATTACCGCCAAAGCGGTAGCCGAGATGCTGATGGTCGTGGGAACGCGCCGCGTTTTGTGTATGGATTTGCATGCCGGTCAGATTCAGGGTTTTTTCAATATTCCTGTGGATCATTTGTATGCGGCCCCCATCCTGCTGAAACATATCCGTAGCAACTTTGAAGATGTGGTTATGGTGTCACCGGACGCCGGTGGCGTGGAACGTACCCGCGCTTTTGCCAAACGGCTCAATGCCAGTCTGGCTATTGTGGATAAGCGCCGTGAAAAGGCCAATGTATGTGAGGCCATGAATGTTATCGGTGACGTTGCAGGCAAGACCGCAGTGCTTCTTGATGATATCGTGGATACGGCGGGAACGCTCTGCGGAGGCGCGGAGATTCTGATGAAGGCTGGCGCCAAGGAGGTGCACGCATGCTGCTCGCATGGAGTGCTCTCCGGGCCTGCTATTGAACGCATCAGTAAATCCTGCCTGAAATCGCTGGTGGTGACGAATTCTATCCCCATGAAACCCGAGGCGATGGTCTGTGACAAGATCACCGTGCTTTCCGTTGGTTCGCTCCTGGGGGAGGCGATTAATAGAATTCACAACGAAGATTCTGTCAGTTATTTGTTTGTTTGATTTTTTGAAATTTTTTAATTGTTCGATGACCCGGGAAGAGGGAGAAACAGCATGTTACAGGTAAAACTTGATTCGGCAGTGCGTACAGTGTTTGGCAAAGGGGCCATGCGGCAATTGCGTATGAAGGAAATCACTCCTGCCAATTTGTACAGTGGTGGCAATGAAGCTGTTCCGCTGCAGATGGATGCAGCGTTGCTGTACAAACACCTGCTGGATATTCATGGCCGCAACGCCGTTATCTCCCTGAAGATTGAGGGGGATACCAAGGGCGAGCGCCACGTGCTCGTTCAGGAGCTGCAGCAGGAGCCCGTTAATGGTAAGTTGCTGCATGTTGATTTTATCGAGATTGAGCTGGATAAGCCGCTGCAGTTTACTGTGCCCGTTCAGTATGTGGGAACCGCCAAAGGTGTGGACCTTGGTGGTGAGTTGCATATTGTCAATGATCGTATCCGGTTGCGTGGTGTCCCCATGGATATTCCGGATGTCATTCAGGCTGATATTACCGCGCTGGAGCGCGGCGGCGCCGGCCTGACCTACAGTGATCTGGCCGTGCCCGCTAATGTTGAAATGTTGGAACAGCCGGATGCTCTTTGTGTAGCCGTTCGTTGATTATTCAGCGCAGTGGGCGTATCAACAGTCGCTCGTCTTAAGTTAACGAGCCGGAATATCCTTCCGGCTCGTTTTTTTCATTTTTTTCCTGATCATGGCAGATAATCGTTATCTTATTGTCGGCTTGGGAAATCCCGGCCGGGAGTATGAGCTGACCCGCCATAATATTGGTTTTTATTTCCTCGATCATTTGGCTGAACAGTCCGGATGTCTGTCAGAATCGCGGAAGATGGACGGGTTGTTCAGCAGTGGCAGCGCTTTTGGCGCATCGGTCGTTTTTCTCAAGCCCCAGACCTATATGAACCGCTCTGGCCAGAGTGTGCGTGCCTTTGTGGACTACTTCAAAATTGATCTGCCGCATCTGCTGGTGCTGCATGATGATATTGATCTGGCTGCCGGGCGGATCAAGGTGGTTGCCCGTGGCGGCGCTGGCGGTCATAACGGCATTCGTTCCCTCGCGCAGCATCTCGGCTCTCCGAATTTTGCCCGTATCAAGATTGGTGTGGGCCGTCCGGTTGTCAATGAACAGGGGGGTGGGCAGCCGGTCGATCAGTTTGTGCTTTCCCGCATGAATGCGCAGGAACTGAACCTGTTTGCAGGCTGCAAACCACTGGTCACCCGTGCAGTCGAACTTTTTATATGTAATGGCGTTGAACGGTGTATGAACCTCATTAATGGAAAGGCTGTGGAACAGCATGCACATTGACTCGCCCGCAGTACAGGGGCAGCTGCTTTAAAGGGTGTTGAAGAAGTTTTTTTTGTTTTCGTATTTTCTAGTATTTCCTGCCATTTTTTACCAAAATGTTAGTTTCAGGTTCTCATTGTACCTCGTAATGTACCATATTTTGGAATTTTACGCAGATTGTTCTGTAAGCAATCTTGGCGAATATGCAAAAAAATGTTAAGATGTTTCCGTGTCTGCAGAGGAGGGGATGGCAGGCATCCAATCTTGACTATCAGCAAGGAGGGATAGGTGTTTTCAAAAGGAGATATGGCTGTCTATCCGGCCCATGGCGTTGGGTTGATTGAAGCCATAGAAACGCAGACTATTGGCGGTATTGATCAGAGTTTCTATGTCATGCGCATTCTCGATAATGACATGACGATTATGATTCCCACCGGGAATAGTGATAATGTCGGCTTGCGTTCTATTATTTCCAGTGATGAGGTAAGCAAAGTGCTCGATATCCTGAAAAACAGGGATGTCAAGATTACCTCACAAACCTGGAATCGCCGTTACCGCGAATATATGGATAAAATCAAAACCGGTTCTGTTTTCGAGGTGGCGGTGGTTTTGCGTGATCTCTTTTTGTTAAAGGAAGACAAGGATCTTTCTTATGGTGAGCGTAAAATGATGGACACGGCCAAAAGCCTGCTTGTGAAGGAACTGTCGCTTGCCAAACATGTGGATGAAAAAAAAGTCGAACAACAGATCGAAAAATTATTTAACTGATTGTTCCGGCCCTGTGCATGACAGACCCTTCTGTATCGCTTTCTGAAGATATTTTTGCCGTTCGGTGCGTCGAAAAAGAAAAAAATCTTGCGGTTTCTCCAGCGGAAGTTGGTCTCCGGTTTGATCGTTTTCTTTCTTTCCACTTTTCTGAATATACCCGCTCGTTTTTAGGTAAGCTGATTGTCGCAGGCGCGGCCCAGATAAATGACCAGAAGGTGAAGGTTGGCTATCGTCTGCAGATTACTGATCATGTTTCTATCCAGTTTCCTGCTCTACAACAGGAAAAGTTGACTCCTGAGCATATCGACTTCCCGGTACTGTTTGAAGATGAGCATATTCTGGTGCTCAGCAAACCTCCGGGCCTTGTGGTGCACCCTGCCTGTGGTCATCAGACAGGCACGCTCGCCAGTGGACTTCTGTATCACTGTCGCCAATTACCCGCGGCCGCGGCTGAGCGGCCCGGTATTGTCCACCGCCTGGACAAGGACACATCAGGGGTCATGTTGGTGGCTAAAACGGAACAAGCACTATGTCAGCTTATGGCTGATTTCAAAAATAGAACTATCCACAAAACGTATCATGCAATTCTGCTGCGCTGTCCGCGTGAGCGTCGGGGCCGTATTGCCGAACCTATTGGCCGACATCCTGTAGATAGAAAAAAAATGGCAATCCGGCTTGATAATGGACGCCATGCAGCGACAAACTGGCGCATTGTGGAAGAATTCGCCAATCACTGGTGTTTCGCGGAAATTGGCATTGAAACCGGCCGCACGCACCAGATTCGTGTGCATATGGCTTCATTGAAGGCGCCGGTTGTGGGGGACAGCCTCTATGGTGGCAGTGCTGCTTTCTCGGCGGACCCGCAACTTACGCCCAAACGCCAGATGCTGCATGCCAGCACCCTGCAGTTTCACCATCCCGTGTCGGGGGAAGAAATGCAGTGTACGGCTCCTCTCTGGCCGGATATGCAGCAACTTTTAGAGACCTTACGGCAGATCTGATGGCGCCTTTGTGCATAGCGATAACCGGCGGTATTGGCACTGGTAAAAGTGCAGTCAGTGCATTGCTGGCCAGTTATTGTCTGGCGCCACTTATTGATGTTGATCAGTGTTGTCGCAGCCTGCTGGATGTCGGCGAACCTGGATGGAGGGCTTTGCAGGCCCGTTTTGGCACGGAGTTTTTCCTGCCAGATCAACGGATTGACCGCGAAGCCTTGCGA
>DAIODL010000056.1:0-10348 GCA_036746815.1 Desulfobulbus sp. | reverse complement strand
GAGGGGGCGTAAATTTTATCATTGTTGTAAGGAGAAAAAATGCATAAGATCGATCCTGATGAGTGTCAATTTTGTGGCGCATGTGTCAGCGTTTGCCCTGCCGAAGCCATTGTTCATCCCCCGGGAAAAAATTACTATGAGATAACCGAGGACTGTCTTGATTGCGGCTCGTGTGAAGCTGAATGTGGTTTTAATGCAATCAGCACCGAAAATTAGTGTGAACGCCGGCTGAAAGAACCAGTTGGCGTATCCGGCTGTTGTCGCAACAGCCAGCCAGAGGCATAACGGCACCTGCATTTGCTCAGGTGCCGTTTTTTTTTATGGTGCTCTATCACCTTTGCACTACGTTTTTATCCCTCCAAAGTTTTTTCCCTCTCTGCCAGATTTCGCTCGGTGTGCGTCTGCTTTGTACACGGCTCACAACTTCTTTATGTTGCAACGATTTTTGCGAATGATCAGGGGAAATCAGGGCAATCGTCGTTTTTGACATCCTGTCTGTTTGCCGCCTGTTGGCCCGAAATTCCAGCCCAGATGGCACAAATGGTGAGAAAAGCGCCCAAGAGTCCGACAGGGCCGGTTGGCCGCTTGAATAAAAGGATATCCCAGAGAAAGGAGCAGGTGGGCTGGATGAGCAGTAGTAGCCCTGCTATGGATGCCGGCAGTTGGGGAAGCGCTGTGGACAAAAGCAGCCAACCCAAAGCCTGGCAGAAAATCCCATACGCGAGGAGGTAACCGCCATCGATGAAGGTGGGGATGATGAACACCTCCTCCTGAAACAGGTTGAATATCAGGCAGAAGGCAGCCGTGCCGAGGGAAATGACAGCCATGTTGGGCACGGGATCGAGTTTATCCTGTCTGTGCTGGGATGACCGCAGAATGAGGATATACAGCGAATAGCACAGTGCCGTGATGATGCCCATAATGAGGCCGAAAACCGTCTCTTGGGAAAGCGCTTGTTGATCACACCCGACTAACAGCCAGAGGCCAATAATTGCGAGAGGAAGTGCGAAAATGAGCCTTTTGGAACGTTGTTCGCCATAGAGCAATATTCCAACAATGGCGAGAACGAAGACTTGAAAATTACCAAGGATCGTAGCAAGCCCCGGGCCGATGTAGAATATGGCGCGATGCCAGGCTTCGAGATCAAGGGCAAAAAACAGGGAAGCGAAAAAGATAATTTTCCATATGCGGGGACCGGCACGAAAGCTATCCCTGCGAATGACGGCAACGACCAGGAGTGCCAGCCCACCGAACAGGACACGGTAAAAGGCTGAGGTGGAGGGGCCGACCTGCGTCAACTTGACAAACACTGCGGAAAAGCTGATTAAAATACCCCCAGCCAATACACGCATCAGGGCGCTGACAGGGAGAGACCTGTTGGGTACAGGCTGCTGGTTCATCGTTGTTTTTCCAAAGAAAAAAATCTGCTCAGGGTACTGTCAGAAAAGAGAGCGCGGCCAGTGCAGCTTGGCTGCGGAATGGAGAATGTTACCCCCTGTCAATAATGCGAGGGAGCATGAATGTCCAGACAGAGGGAAACATTCATGGAAGTTTTTTCAGGATTGTTTCTTCCTGTTCAAGAAATGTATCAGCAGTTTCATGAGCCCCAGCGCCACCAGCACCGTGAGCATGATGCAGGTGGAAAAAGCCGCTGCCTGGGAGACAAAACCGGCATCATCCAGACGCATCACCGAAACCGAGGCCACGCTGACCTGCGGCGAAATCAGGAAGATAACCGCCGACAGCGTGACCATGGAGCGCATAAAGAGAAAGAAAAAGACGGCAATAAACGTTTCGCTCATGAAGGGAAGCACTGCATCCCTGATCACCCTGGTCGTACCTCCGCCAAAGGACATGACTGCCTCTTCCAGGGACTCCGGCACAGATCTGACCCCGGTGACCATGGTGAGAAAGCCCTGTGAATGATAGTGATAGAAGTTACAGAGCACGATCAGGAAACTCGAGCCGTAGAGCAGCCCCAGAACAGACTGATTACCGTTAAATGACAGCACGTACGAAATACCAAAAACCAGACCGGGGACACCGACGGGAAGGATGGCAATGAGATAAACCAGCTTGGCCAGTTTTCCCGGCAGCTTTTTCAGCCCCAGAGCAAGGGCAAACAGGAGAATAACCCCCAGGCCAGCCGCTTCAGCCGAGACCTGCAGGGAGGTCCAGAGCGGCGTATACCCACCGCTTAAGGTGATGTTGTAATTTTTGAGCGTCATGTCCAGCCGATACGGCCATAGCTTGGCAAAACTGGCAAAGACCACCGTGAGCACCACCATGAGAATGGCCAGACAGATCAGATGCACCACCAGACCCAGCGGCAGGTCGCGCCGGGAAACGAAATCCGGTTCCACCGGAATGGCATTGGCCGCACTGCCGCCAAACTGGCGCTGGGAGGCAACCTTCTCAATATAAAAAGCAACCAGGGTCGGTAAGAGCAGGATAATGCCGATGACCGCACCCATGCTGAAATTCATCTGGCCCACAACCTGGCTGTAAATTTCAGTGGCCAGCACTTTGTAGTTGCCGCCAATGACGGCTGCGTTACCAAAATCGGTAATGGTCACGGTGAAAACGACAAATCCAGCGCTTAAAAGGCCAAATTTTGCATTGGGCAAAGTAATGTCCAGAAACTGACGCCAGCGGGACGCTTTCAGGACCAGTGCCGCCTCGTAGATACGGGCATCGGACTGGCGCAGGGCCGCTTGCATGATGAGCACCGCCTGCGGAAGGGCGTAGAGAATATCGGCGATGAGCAACCCCCAGAATCCGTAGATATCAAAATCCAGGCCGGTCCATTTATGCACCAGCCCATTATGCCCCAGGAGAAAAATCAATCCCAGGGCCTGCACCAGAGAGGGTGCCAGTAATGGCAGTGCCAGCATGCCATTGATCCAGCGTTTGCCGGCAATACGGGTCCGCTGCAGGGCAAAGGCCATGGCAAATCCGGCGATCACGCAGAATGCGGTGGTGGCCAGACTGAGCACGAGACTGTTGACAGTCGCCGTCACAATACCCGGTGTATCAAAAATGCGCGCGTAGTTGGCCAGCCCGAGGCCGCGGCCATCGATCTGAAAACTTTTGATGGCCACCAGTGCCAGCGGATAGAGAAAAAAAATGGCCAGCCCTGCAAGCGGCAGCACTGTGGATGCGAGCAGCAGCAGCCGGTCTTCCCAGACCTGTCCTTTCTTCCACCAGGGATTACGGTTTCTAGCGGACATTTTTCACCCACGCTCCCGCATCTGGCGATAAATGGATGGCAACCGCATCTCTTGGCCGGAGATTGGGGTATCCCTGCAGTTCAACTTTGATGGACTGACCGTGCCAGTCCAGCACCACCCGGCTGAGGCTGCCGAGAAATACCAGCTCACGCACGGTTGCCCGGTTTCGGGGATCACAGGTGTCCGCCCGGCCGGAATCATCCAGCCGGGTCAGCGTCACCTGTTCCGGGCGAAAGGCAAATTCGTAGGTTTCCGGCCGTTCTGCGGGGCGGCTCTGTATATGGTCCGGCATGATTTCCGCAACCCACGCGGCGGGAACGATATTGCTGACGCCGATGAAATCGGCCACAAACCTGGTACGGGGTTTTTGGTACAACTCCAGCGGGGAGCCGGTCTGTTCGATCATGCCTTTCTTCATGCACACGATCTTGTCGGCCATGGTGAGCGCTTCTTCCTGGTCGTGGGTGACCATGATAGTGGGAATCCCCAAGCGCTGCTGGATTTCGCGGATCTCAAAACGCATTTCCGCACGCACACGGGCATCAAGCGCGGAGAGCGGTTCATCGAGCAGCAGCAGGGAAGGGTCAACGGCCAGGGCCCTGGCAATGGCTATACGCTGCTGCTGGCCGCCGGACAACTGATGCGGATACCGCTTGGCCAGCTCCGGCAGTTTGATGAGTTCAAGCAGGGACTGGACCTTCTCGTCGATGACGTTCTTCGCGGCTTTCTGCACGCGCAGCCCATAGCCGATATTTTGGGCGACAGTCATGTTCGGAAACAGCGAGTAGGATTGAAAAACCAGACCAAATCCCCGGTCCCTGGCCGGAATTTTGGCAAGATCCTGATCGCCGAGCCGCATGTTGCCGCTATCAAAATCAAGCAGTCCGGCAATAATCCTGAGCAGGGTTGTCTTGCCGCAGCCGCTTGGTCCCAGGAGACAGACAAATTCCTTTTGACCCACTTCCAGATTCACCCTGTCCAGGGCTACGAAGCCATCAAAGGTCTTCAACAGATCATTGATTTTCAGTTGTGTTTCCAAAAAATTACCGCCTTCTCTGTGTCCGGCCCGTGACCACGAAGGCAGGCCCTCCGTATGAGTACGATACGCGGTAAGCGGCAGATCAGCCTCTCAGGACCTGCCGCCGCCTGTGCCGTCTACAGGGCTCATGAACTTACCGATTGATTTTTTCCTGCCATTTTTTGAGAATCTCCGGACGTTCCGCAGCGGATTTGGCAAAGTCCATGGGAAAGAGGACCTTGGACAGATCCTTGGGCAGACCTGCCTTTTCAGCGGACGGCGAAGGCTTGGTGCCGGGGATGGTGATGATGGCTTTATATTTGGCATACACGGCTGCAGCGGAAGGGCTGAGCGTCCAGTCCAGGAACCGTTCGGCATCCTTCTTGTTTTGGCTTGCCTTCATGAGCCCGGAGGCCTCCAGTTCGTAGCCGGCCCAGTCAGAGGGAATGACCATTTTCACCGGAAATCCCATTTCAATGGATTTCATGGCCGCAAACGAAAGCGATGCCCCAATGGCATATTCACCGGACCGGGCCATCTTGCATGGTTTGGAGCCAGAGGTGGTGTACTGGGCGATGTTCCTGTTCAGTTGCTCAAGAAAATCCCAGCCCTTGTCGCCATCCCCCTGGAGGATCGCGGCAACCTGCAGATAGCCGGTGCCGGACGACGCAGGGCTGGGCATGACAATCTGCCCCTTGTACACAGGGTTGGCCAGATCCTGCCAACTCTTGGGCATCGGCAGGTTCTTGGCTTTCAGCACCTCGGTATTAACGCAGAAAGCCCCCATATAGCCGGTTGCGGCGAACCATTTTCCATCTTTACCTTTATATTGCGCGGGCAGGACATCCTCGCCTTTGGCTTTGTATGGTTCCAACTGATTGAGAATTTTGGCATCCTGCATGTTGGTCAGAGCAAAGCCCCAGATGACATCCGCCTTGGGACTGGCGGCCTCGGCAATGATGCGTGCCCCCAGGTCACCTGTGGAGAGCCGGAGCACGTTGACTTTGATATCCGGCAGATCGTGTTTTGCTGCAGCCAGGTAGTCTGCAATTTCATCTTCTTCCAGAGCGCTGTAGACGGTGATCTCACCGGCCATGACAACGGTGGCGGCAGAAAAGGTGATCATGGATGCGGCGATGGTGTGGCGGAAGATTTTTTTCAGGGAAAAGTTTTTCATGTTTTTCTCCAGGTTAAAAGGGGCGATTGAGGATTGGTAATAAAGGACTCGAACTATTGGAAGGTGCCCTTGTTTTTTTGTATTTTGACAAAAATTGCTTTTTTGTTGATTTTTGTCAAAATAAAAAATCAAATTTGCAAAAAAAATAATTGTTCAGAAAAAATATGGTGATTTTTATAGAAGAGTCAATATTATACATAAATGTTGAAATTTGACACAAAATGGTCCTGCATCGATAATACGCTGACGCAACAGGGGGCTGTCAGGGGATAATTAAACAGGACCCTGGAGTATTCGGCCCCTTAATCTTGATGTTTGAAAAAACACACAACTACAATATGACACAAAACAATCCGGAACACCTGGGCGCCTTTGCTTCGCGGCTCACCAAAGAGGGGGGGCAATGCGCCATGCAATGGTTTCGTATGCCCTGTGACATTGAGTTGAAAAAGGACAACAGTCCCGTAACCATCGCCGACCGCACCACGGAAGCCCTGCTCAGAAAGCGTATCCTGCAGCAGTATCCCGATCATGGTCTGCTGGGGGAGGAGTTCGGCAGCGAGCATCTGCAAATGGAGTATGTCTGGTCGATTGATCCGATTGACGGCACCCGTAGCTTTATCACCGGCAATCCGCAATGGGGGACGCAGGTTGCAGCCCTCCGCAAGGGAGTGGCTGTGGCCGGATCTGTCGATTTGCCCGCCCTGGGTGAACACTGGTATGCCTGTCAAGGCGGCGGGTGCTGGTTCAGCAGCCGTCAGCAGGCGCAGGTGCGTTGCTCCACCAGCCACTGCACATCCTTAAGTGCCGCCAAGTTCTACACCACCTCGCCCCTTTATTTTGATCCTCCAGAACAATTGATGCTGCACGAACTGCTGCGCACGGTGCAGGAACCGCGATTTGGCGGGGATTGCTACATGTATTGCCTGCTCGCCTCGGGTTACATTGATCTGGTGGTTGAATCGCAGCTGCATCCTTTTGATTATCTGCCGCTGATTTCCCTGATCACGGAGGCGGGCGGGGTGATTACCGACTGGCAGGGCGCCCCCCTGACCATGCAGTCCAATGGCCGGGTTATTGTTGCCGCGACACGGGAACTGCATCGGGAAACCATGGATTTTCTTCGTCAGCAGGGGTGCTAACCATGTGGAAGGCGGAACGGTTCCAACGCATTCGGACAAGCATCAACACCTTTGGCAAACTCACAATTGAGCAGGCGGCCCGGGAACTGGATGTTTCCACTGAGACCATCCGCCGCGATTTGAGTGAGATGGAGTCGATGGGGGAACTGCGCAGGATTCGCGGCGGCGCCATTTTGCCGGAAAATGAGATTGAGCCCCCCATTACCCAGCGGCTTGCCGAGCAGGTCAAAGAAAAACAGTCCATGGCGAAAACCGCAGCCCTGCTCGTGCACAGCGGGCAGATGCTGTTTGTCGATGCCGGCAGCACCACAACCATCCTGGCGGAATCTCTGGCGCTTTTAAGTGGCATTACGGTCATTACCAATTCGGTTGAGGTGGCTGTGCGCATGAGCCAGCTTGGCAGCCGGGTCACCAATGGCAACAGTGCCATTCTGCTCGGCGGGAAAATGAACGAAAGCATTGTGGCCACGTATGGGGACAAAACCATTGGTGAAATCTGTTCCTACCGGGTTGATGCCGCGCTGGTTTCGCCCGTGGGGTTGGACGGCAACTATGGCGCCACCAGTTTTGATCCTGCGGAGGCCGAGATTGCCAAGGCCATGTTTGCCAATGCCAGAAAAAAGATCCTGCTCGCCGACCACACCAAATTAGGGGTGGTCAGCCGGGTATCCTACTGTAAGGCGGCGGAGATCGATGTGCTGGTGACTGATGCCAGGAGTCTGAAATGCGATGCGTATCCAATAATCAACAAGGCTGTTGGGGCCGTCTATATCGAGGGCAGCCGGGTTTAGGGCTCGTCTCTCTATGTTACCTGCGGCTCAGCTTACGCCTTATGCCTGATGTTGTACCTCCTTACCCACATTCCATGCTGCACAACGGATTGGAAATCCATAGGCCGATGAAACAGCGTCGAACCCTGAAAGAACTGCTTGCCAAGGCTTCACCCCTGCGATCCGGTGATGTGCTGGCCGGAGTGGCAGCAGCGGGTGAAGAAGAACGGGTGCGTGCCCGGATGGAACTGGCGGAAGTACCGCTCAGCCGCTTTCTGGAAGAATTTGTCATCGACTACGCGGAAGACGAGATCACCCGTTTGATTGTGGACAGCCACGATCAGACCGCCTTTCAGCCCATCGCCGGATTCACAGTGGGTGAATTCCGCGACTGGCTGCTCACCGAGGCTGCCGATACGGCGGCGCTTGCCCGTCTTGCCCCGGGCATTACCCCGGAAATGGCCGCAGCGGTCTCCAAACTCATGCGCATTCAGGATCTCATTCTGGTTGCGTCAAAATGCCGGGTTATCACCCATTTCAGAAACACCATCGGCATGCCGGGCACCTTTTCGGTGCGGCTGCAGCCCAATCATCCCACCGATGATCTGCAGGGCATTGCCGCCTCCACCCTGGATGGCCTCTGCTATGGATGCGGGGACGCGGTGATCGGCGTCAATCCAGCCAGCGACAATCTTACAGCGGTCAGCCGTATCTCCGAGATGTTCGACGATCTCATCAGTCGCTATGCCATCCCAACCCAGAGCTGTGTGCTCACCCATGTCACCACCACCATGGAGGCCATTGAGAACGGTGTGCCCGTGGATCTGTGTTTTCAGTCCATTGCCGGAACCGAGGCTGCCAACAGGAGTTTTGGTGTCTCCCTGGCGCTGCTGGGTGAGGCCTGGGAGGCCACGCGCGGACTCAAGCGGGGCATGGTGGGGGACAATGTCATGTATTTTGAAACCGGCCAGGGCAGCGCGCTTTCCGCGAACAGCCATCATGGCGTTGATCAGCAGACGCTTGAATGCCGGGCCTATGCGGTGGCCCGGAAATTTCAGCCGCTGCTGGTGAACACGGTGGTCGGCTTCATTGGACCGGAATATCTGCTGAACGGGAAACAGATCATCCGCGCGGGCCTGGAAGACCATTGCTGCGGCAAATTGATGGGACTGCCCATGGGCGTGGACATCTGCTATACCAACCACGCGGAGGCGGACCAGGACGACATGGACGCGCTTCTGACCCTGCTCGGGACCGCCGGCTGCACGTATATCATGGGGGTACCGGGCGCCGATGATATCATGCTCAATTATCAGTCCACCTCTTTTCACGATGCCGCCTACCTGCGCCGTCTGCTGGGCCGGAAACCAGCGCCTGAATTTGCCGCATGGCTGGAAAAAATAGGATTGATGACTTCTGATGGCGGGCTGGTGCCCGTCACCCATGGCAATACCTTGCTTGCCCTTCCTGAGCACTATGGAGCATGAACAAAGATGAGTGCATCTGAGGAGAGCAAAAAAACGAAGGTCATTGTGTGTGCCGATCCATGGGCCCAGCTTGCCACCATGACGGCTGCCCGCATTGCCCTGGGACGGGCCGGGTGCAGCATGCCGCTGCGCGCAAATCTCGCATTGCAGCTCGATCATGCGCGGGCGCGTGATGCCGTGCACACGCCGCTGCGCGTAGAAAAGCTGGTGGCCATCCTGCAGGACCATGGACTGCGTTGCCTGTCGCTTACCACCCAGGCCCGCGGCCGGAACGAATACCTCACCCGGCCGGACAAGGGCAGGCAGCTGGACGACCAGTCGCTTTCTCAATTGCACGTCATTGAACCTGGTTTTGATGTGTGCCTGGTGCTGGCCGATGGCCTCTCCGCCCGGGCAGTGCATGAGCAGGGGGCTGGTTTTGTGGTGGCTGCCGCCGACATGCTGCAACACGCCGGTTTTTCCTGCGGGCCTGTGTGTGTGGTGGAAAATGGCCGTGTGGCCATTGGCGATGTTATCGGCCATGCCCTGGGGGCCCGTCTGGTGGCGGTGCTCATTGGCGAACGTCCCGGACTTTCGTCGCCCAATTCGCTGGGCCTGTATCTGACCATGAACCCCATGCCGGGTATGACCGATGAATGCCGTAACTGTATCTCCAATATTCGCGAGGGCGGCCTGAGGCTCCAGGATGCGGTCCGTAAATTCGGGTATCTGGTGGAAAACGCGTTGCAGCTTGGATGTACCGGCATTGCCCTCAAGGATCGCATGGCTCCGGACTACCAGCCTTTTGGTCTGCCCTTTGCCTGCCCGCCCAAAAGCTTACCCGTGTGAACTGCTGTTATCCATCATACGTGGTACTGATGGGGTGTGCGGGCTGAAGAACTTTGTCGTTCACTTTTTAGGGTGGCCTACCAAAAAAAGGTTTATACTCACCGGTTGTTGAGGTTTGAGCCCTTTTTGCAGGGCTGTGAAAATACATTTTTGGCGCATGCTGTGAAGGAAAAAGAAAAATGAAAATCGATCGTTATCAGGATATCCTTGCCACTGCTTTTGACAAAGAAGGGGTAATGCAGGGGGTGACGGGACGTGTTGCCATCGGGAAGAAAGATGGTGCGGATCATTTCTGTATGCGGGTATTCACACTGAAACCAGGTGGATTTACCGCGCACCACACCCATGCCTGGGAGCACGAGATTTTTGTGCATGCGGGCGCTGGCAAGGTGTGGCAGCAGGGCGAGTGGAAAGAGGTGCGCAGCGGTTCTATTATTTTCGTTCCCGGCAACGAGGAGCATCAATTAAAAAATGATGGTGATGAGGAGTTTGTATTTGTCTGTCTCATTCCCTCTGGCGCACCTGAACTTTGATCAAATCTCTTTGCCTGCGGGAGAAAAATGGCAGGTGAGCCAGAGCGTGGGGATGGCTCAGCTCTCCAGGCGCAACACGGTTGTCTGCATTTTGGTAGATCCACGTTTTGACCGGTAAAAAAACGTTTTATACAGAAAGGAGGAGCTTGGCGTTACTTTGCGC
>DAIODL010000055.1:0-10391 GCA_036746815.1 Desulfobulbus sp. | reverse complement strand
ATCAGTGAATCGCGCCGCCACTGTTTGACGGCGTCCGGCACCTGATCCGGCAGCAGATGGAAGGTGATGTGGCCGGCACCCGCAGCAAACTGACCAGTCTGGCCGTGGATGGCTTCAAGGGGTGGCATCGTCAGGAGGCGCACACCCAGGCGGAAGTGCCGCCGCCACCCACCTTTGGGACCACGGTGCTGCTGTGTGAACAGCAGGGGACACAAACCCGGTATGTCCGCTCCGCACCCATTGCCGGGGCGGAGCAGCTGCGTACTTCATGGAACAGGCTCACCCCGGTGATGCGCCGCCGTTTTCTGGCCATCGACCGTACGGACCTGGCCGAGGAACGCACGCTGCTCGCTCATTTCCGGACCCTCATGGCCAAGGCCCGTACCGGCCTGGCCTTTGCCCGTACCGGTATTGCCTTTTCCGGTCTGGGGATCGCGTTGTTGCGTCAATTTCCGGCCAGCGCCTGGAACATCCTGGACTGCACCTTGATCCTCATCGGCATTGGCATGGCCCTGGAGGGGTTCAGCTGGTATGTTCCCGGGCGCAAAACAAGCCGGGCAAGCGACGAGGTGATCCGGCAGCGTAACCATGCCCGGTCCGTGTGGGGCTTTTTCTTCAGGCCCTTTCATCAACGGGTCAGTCCTGATGATCTGCCTCCTTTTCTCTCGTTGAAAGCACGGTCAGCCCCCGGAATCTGGGGTTCCACCGGTCTGGCCCTGGAACGGACGCTGATTGCGGAACGCCGGAATGTCAAATCCCGTCTGCGCACGGTCATGAGCCGTTCGCGCACCGGTTTGAGTTTTATCCGCACCGGTGCCTCTTTTTTCACCATCGGACTGGGGCTGCAGGCCTATTTCGGGGCTGCGAACATCTTCTGGACCCTGCACAACTGCGCCCTCATGCTGGTGGGTGTGCTGCTGATCGGTGATGGCCTGTACTGGCATCTGCCGGCTGAACGGATCAAAAAACAGTTGCCGTACTGTACGAGTGATCTGGAAATCGTGTTTGCCGATTATGCGACTCCGGCCTCATTCTGGAAAAAGGTGGTGTGCCGGCTGTGAATTTCTGGGAAGAAGCCATACAGCGGGAACAGGGTTGGTTCGAGCCCCTGGTGCGGGAAGGCCTGTGCAGCCGGGAAACCCTGGATGCCGCAGCCGTTGCCGCCCGGGAGCGCCGGATTGATCTGGAAACGATCCTGCGTCATGAAATGCATGTACCCTGCGCATCGTTGCTCAAGGCCATGGAAACGACGTTCGCCTGCCGGAGCCTGCAATATGACGAGCGGCTGCCCGTGCCGCCGGAATTGCTTGCAGGACTTGACCCGGACATGCTCTGCGTCAGCCAGTGGATACCGGTCATGCGGGAAAACCAGAGCGTGATCATTGCCGCCCGGAATCCCCATGATCCCCGGGTACGTGCGGAGGTGGCCCGGGTCTTGCCGGATACGTGCTGCGAGTTTCGAGTGGCCCTTGGCGAGGATATCCGCCATTTTCTTCAGGATTTTCTGAACTCACCACCGCAGCACATCATCGGGAATGAGCGGACCGGCCTGGCCCATTGGCGCAACACCATGGCCCGCTGGCGGACCAAGCTGGCCTGTATCCGTACCAATTTTGCCAAGGTCAGGACCCAGCTCAGCCTGCTGCGCTGGGGCTTTGGGCTGATTGGCGTGGGCAGCGGCCTGCTGCGCCTGCATGCCGCGCAAACGTTGATTTCCGCGGACCTGGTGATGATCGGTTCCGGTGTGCTGATCCTGGTGCTGGGCCTCTTTGCCTATTTCAAGACCAGGATGACCCTGCACCATCCGCCGCGCAACCAGACCCTGGTTGAAGTCACCCAGGCAACGCTGTATTTTCTGGAGAAGTTTCAGTTCGTTGAGCAGCCGCGCGAACACCCGTATCTCAAGAGCACGATGCTGGGACGCCTCGATGAACAGATAGCCAAGCAGCGCATCAACATCGAGCCTTCGCTGGACAACAAGGTGCGTTCCCTGCTGGCCCACGAACGGACCCTCCTGGCCGGACAGCGCACGGTGGCGGGTTGCTACCGCACCATTTATGCACGGGCCCGCACGGGTTTGTCCTTCATCCGCACGGGGATCACCTTTATCAGCATTGGCCTGGGATTTTTTAAATATTTTGGTTTCAGCCCATTCACACTGCTGGACCTGATGCTCATCCTCGGCGGACTGTACATGGCTGTGGAAGGGGCTTTCTGGTATTTGCCGGCACGAAGGGAACACGCCGAAGCCGAAAAGACCATAGGTGCCTTGTGAGGGTGACAGACACATGAAGATCATTCATAAATTCAACCTGGCCAACATAACGGCCATCGTGATCATCCTGCTTACCGGCTTTTTCGCCCTCTCCAATCTGAACCTGGTGCTGGCCAAACTGCGGTTCGTCGAAATCGCTGATGATCTCAACACCTCCTTTCTCATGATGCGTCTCGCGGAAAAAAATTATTTTCTGTACGGGGACCGGGATGCGCTGGCCGAGATTGATGCCATGATCGCGAACAGCAGCGCATCCCTTAAATCCGTGGACAGAGACGTGATCAAAGCCATCGGTGCCCTGGATTTCAAACAGCTGGGTGCCAGCCTGGACCGGTACCGCCGGGCTGTGGATGCCGTACGCGCCAGTGGTAAGGATTCGCCTTCCGTGCAGGCCGCATTACGCGAGGCCGGGCAGGATCTGCGGGAATTTTCCGCGCAGATCACCCATGTGGAACGGCAGAAGGTCAATGCCATTCTCTCGGGTGCGAAAAAAAAGCTGCTTTTTGCCCTGGGCACCCTGCTCCTGTGTGCCGTTGGTATCAGCTACCTCATTTTTTTCAATATCCTCGGTTCATTGAAAAAGATCATGCAGGTGGTGTCCGCCATTGCCGCCGGCAATTTTGGCAGAGTAGGCACCGCCATCCCCCGGGATGAACTGGGTATGGTCATGACGGCGATCAATACCATGGTGAAGGAACTGGAAGACCGGGAGGAGCAGATCATCCAGTCCAAGAAACTGGCCTCCATCGGCATACTCACCGCAGGCGTTGCCCATGAACTGGGGAATCCTCTCAATAACATCTCCATGATCGCCCAGACCTACGCTGCGGTTTATCCGCAGCTGAGCGATGACGAGCGCCTTGACTACATGCAGAAAGTGGAGGAGGAAACCCAGCGCATCAAACACATTGTCGACAATCTGCTGGATTTCTCCAAACCCAAGGCATCAATCAGCCAGCCTGGCAGCCTGAATGATATCGTGCGCAGGAGCCTGGGACTTGTGCACAACACAATGCATATCTGCAACGTGGAAGCGCGTACCGTGCTCGACCCGGACCTGCCCCAGGTGCTCATGGATGCGGAACAGATCCTGGAAGTGGTGATCAATCTGCTGACCAATGCCCTGCAAGCCTGCAGCGCCGGTGACCACCTGACCATCCGCACTACCCGGCCGCCGGGCGGCAATGACGTTGAACTGACCATCGCCGATACCGGCAAGGGAATCCCGCCGGAGCTGCAGGCTCATATCTTTGACCCGTTTTTCAGTACCAAGGGCACTGAGGGAACGGGGCTCGGACTTTTTGTCAGCTACGGCATCATCAAGAATCACCAGGGGACCATCAAGGTGGACAGCGAGGAAGGGAAGGGCACCTGTTTTACGATTGATCTCCCTATCTACACACCCGGCAAGGAGGAGTCACGCCATGACAAAACAACGGATAATGGTCATTGATGACGAGGCAATCGTCGGCAAGATGCTCAAGACGGTTCTTGAGCAGGAAGGATATGCAGTGGAACCGTTTCTCAGCGCTGAGCCGGCGCTGGACAGGTTTAAGGCGGAACCGTTTGATGTGGTGATCACGGACCTGAAAATGAAGGGAATCGACGGTATGGAGGTGCTGCATACCGTAAAGAAAGCGCGTCCGGCCACCAAGGTGATCATGATCACGGCCTTTGCCAGCCTGGATGCGGCGGTGGAGGCGCTGCGCGGCGAAGTGGACGATTTTTTTCCTAAGCCGTTGAAAATCAAAGATTTGCTGGCCTGTATAAAAAAATTGCTGGGAGAGTAGTCCTGTTGGGCTTCGTGCCTCAGCCGCAACCTACACTCATTAGCCGATTTCTCAGGTGGGTTGCGGCTGACGACGAAGGAGGAATCCCAGCAAAATTCGGATGACCAGAAAAACCTGCAAATCATCTCTTTGATTTATGTTCATTTTCTTTGCGTGCCCAAAGAAAACGAACCAAATGAAAGGGCATCCCAACCCGGGCGCCTGCCAACGAGGCTTCTCCCTCAAACAGTTGTGGAAATCTCCTTGCAAAAGCGCTTCTGCTGTGCTCGTGCCTCAAGCCCAACCTACGTCTGATGCCCGCTTTTGGACGTGGGTTGCTGCTGACGACACAGGAACAAACCCAACAACAGCAACTTTTTTTAATCCATCTTTCCTGATTAATGCCGGGCGCTGACCACGGAAAGAAAAGAATCCCATCCCTTCCAGCGCAGGTTGCAGTGATTCTCGGCCACCAGCGGGTGCAGCGCCACCTCCGGGGATGCGGGCACAAAGCTCTGCATGGCCAGATATTCCTGCACCGCAGGCGACAGCAGATAATCCCCGATTTCCAAGACAGCGGGCGATGCGTCCCGCCCGAAAACCATGGCCTGTGGCATGCAGAAGAGGCCGTCCTTGGGCCAGATGATCCGGGTGTTCTTCTGCCGGGAGATACGGGCAAAGGCGATATTGGTGATGCCGATGGGGAAGTTGCCCGCATCCACATCCGCCACCACCTCCGGCGGACTGCCCGCCTGCACGGCGTTTTGTTCAAACTGCTTGAATTCGTCCGGGAAATCGTCTTGCAGACAGGCTCCCACCACGGCGGAAACGATACGGAACGGATCCGGCATGCGGATTTTTCCCCGCCAGCGGGGCGAGAGCAGGTCCTTCCAGCTGGCGGGGACCTGGTCTTCCGCAACCAGGGTGGGATTGTAGAACATGGCAAAGGGCACCACGGAAAAGAGGTGGAAATACCCCCGCGCATCGCCAAAACCAAGGTCCGCCAGCTCCTTCCGCAAGGGGAAACGGCCGGGCAGGGCCAGGCACAATTTTTCCAACACTCCCGGCGAGAGATCCGCCAAATCATCCACATGTCCCACGGCCATGGCCGGCATCCTGCCTTTTTCCAGGCAGGCTTTCAGCTCGCTCTTTTCCTCGGGGCGGTGCGGCTGGATCTCAAGTTCCAGGGTATTGCCATACTTTTTGCGCAGTGTTTCGCAGAAATCCACCATCATCTGGGACAGGGTGCGGCTGATGTTCAGGGGGCAGTGGAGCAGTATGCTTTCCATGGCTACGGTTCTCCTTGTATTTTTATTTATCTGGTCAACGGACTTGTTGCCTGTCAGAAGTTGAGGTGCTCGTGTCCGTTTGTGATCTGTTTGCCGCTGCGCACATCGTTGCGCAGGGTGGCAATATCCTGTTCAACGGCGGCTAACCGTTCGGCCAGATGCTGTTCTTCCGGGGACACGGCATAAAGTTTGAACATGCCGCCGTTCTTCATGACCACGCGGCGTCCGGCCAGCAGCATGAGTCCCAGATCATGGGTGACCACCAGCACTATTTTGCCGCGGCCAGCCAGGATATCCAATGCCTTGAGCCGGTCAATGCCGGCATTTTCAATCTCATCGATCAGCACCACCGGGGCATTACTGATCAGGGCCACATCCCCTACCATGAGGGCCCGTGCCTGGCCGCCGCTCAGTTCGGTGAGGTTGTCCCTGGCCGTGACCGGTTCCCCGGCCAGCGCATTGGTGATGGCCAGCACCTCGAGAATGGTTTGCCCGGGCGTTGCCAGTTTGCGGATAGTGGCGTGCCGGAGCAGAAAGTCGCCCACCGTGGCGTCCATGACGAAATTCATCTTCTGGGAGACTTCCGCCACCATATACCTGGCGAATTCCTGCACCTCCGGGGCGTCCGCAGGCAGATCATTGATCAGGATGCTGCGCCGGGTGGGGCTTTCCCCCTCGGCATACTGTTCGATATCAGAGATGAGCTGGGTCTTGCCCGAACCGGTGGGCCCGACCACGGCCAGCACATCTCCGGCCCGGATATCCAACCGGTTGATTGCTTCGGCCTGGCCGGATTTGTCCCGCCCGCCCAGAATGCTGATTTTCTCAATCATGCGTTCCCCGCATCAAAGGTGATTTTTTTGAGGTTGCCCATCTGGTAGGCGCTGCCGATAATGGTTTCCCCGGCGCAATAGGAGCAGACAGCCGCTGGCATGGAGGAGCGCAGTTCCCGACCAGTGATAGTGCCTAAGGGATCGGCGTGCACAATAGCGTTTTTCAGGCGCATGGTGCCGCGGCCATTCAGGCCGTTGACGTTCAGAACCAGGGCCTGCGGGTTCACGCTTTCCACCTGGTGGCGGAAGACCTCCCGTTCCGCCTGGGACACGATATCGCCCTTGGTCACGGCCACGATATCCGCCGTGCTCAGCATGGGGCCGATTTTTTCCGGGGTGTCCAGGCCGACCAGATTGTCGATGACGCAGATGGTCAGACAGCCGCCAATAGCTGGGGCGCAGCGGTGGCAGAGGCCGGCGGTCTCCAGGATGAGCACGTCCGCCTGCAAACCTTCGGCCCAGGCCCAAATTTCCTCCAGGTTGGCCACGTAGAAATGATCCGGGCAGATGTAGTCACTCAGCCCCACGGCCACGGGGATGCCGAGCTGGCGGTAGCGTGTATCGTCGCCGGTTTGCAGGCAGTCGATTTTACAGGCCGCCACCACCATGTTTTCCTGCTGCAGATGGAGGATAGTATGGAGCATCACCGAGGTCTTGCCGGAAGAGGGGGTTCCGGCGACAATGACAAAACGCATGGACAAGGGATGGCCTCCTGGCAAAATTTTTTGTGATTTTTTTTTGTGCCTCAGCCTTCATTGGTGAAGCAGAAGGGTTTACGAAACTGAGAACGAGCTCCTGTTGGGCTTCGTGCCTCAGACCAACAAAGAGGCTGTCCTTCGTCTTCCCTTACACCTCCTGCCAGCGCCAGTTGTCCACGGGTTTGGCAAACGAGCGGTTGACCGAGCTGGGTGCAAAATCCACGTGATAGAAACGTTTGTAGAAAGCCTTGGCTTCCTCCATCACGTCATAGGAAAAATATTGTGGATACAGGCATTGGGCGATGTACAGCAGGCCGAGTATCCAGCGGGGGCTGCCAAAATCCCAGCCGGATGCTGGATGCGCATAAATCCGTTTGTCCCTGACCGCCTTCACGTTGACACCTGACGCCACACATTCGGCCAGAAAATCATCCACGCTGTTGGATAAAAAGGCGGAGATGAAAATGACGTCCGGATTCAGCGCGTTGAGCTGTTCCACGCTGAGAGTGCGGCCCGGCCTGCCGCCGGGAAGCAGCGTTTTGTTGACGCTGATGCCACCGGCGCATTCCACCAGCTGGTTTTCCATGCGCTCGCAATTGAGGTAGAAAAGCGGTTTGCCCATGGCATAGTAGACCTGCGGCCGTTTATTTTGAGAAGCCACCGTTTTTTCAACCAGCGCAAGGCGTTCGCCAAGGTAGCCCGCCAATTCTTCGGCCTGTGCCGTACTGCCCGCTTTGGCACCGAATGCGCGCAGCGCCTGAATATAGGCCCGTGGCTGTTGAATGTCGTGGTGCAGTCTGGTCAGGCCGCCATCCTGGAGAATGGCTTCCCATGCCTGTGCCACCTTGCTTTTGCTGGTGATGCCCATGGCAATCAGCATGGCCTCCACTATCTCCAGGTCCCGGGTGAGGGGGTAGCCGCCTTGAAAATCCGCTTCCTGGAACACGGTTTTCGCCGGAAGCCCGATGATGGGCAGGGCCCGGCTACAATGCGGACAGCGGTCCGGGGACTGCAACCCGTCCTTGGGAATATGGAGTTTGGCGCCCATTGGGCCGAAAAAATCATGCCGCAGCACCACCTGACCGCATTGGGGACACCTGGTGTGCAGATAAGGGCTGCCCGGTGTGTTGAAGAGGTAGACAAAATCAAGTATCCGGCCCAGCTCTGCGCAGAACTGTTCCGCCTCATGGATGGGCGGTTCCATGGCAATGGGTGCAGTCTCAAAAGGGAGAAAACGCATCACCTGCAGCGGAATATTTTTGGAAAGGCCGGCGATATGCCGTGCCAGCGCTGCAATTTCTTCGCTGTTTTGCTTCGTCAGAATACAGGAAATTTCCACATGCACCCCAGCCTTGTGCAGGGTGGCAAGATTCCTAAGCACCGGCTGGATGCCGGGCACGCCGCAGGCCCGGTAGGCCGCGTCGGTGAATCCCTTCATACCGATATTGATGAAATCCAGGTACGGCAGCAGCTGCGCCAGAGACTCTTCGGTAAAATAGGTGTTGGAGGAACAGCCGACCTTCAGATGTTTTTCCTGCGCCAGCTGCGCGATGCGCACAAAACGGGGAAACGCCGCCAGCGGATCATTCATCAGAAACACAATACCCTGGCACTCCATTTCCAGAGCCTTGGCAACGACCTGTTCCACCGTCAGATTCTTGAGCGCCGGGCTGTCGGGCCGCATCTCACGAACAAGCGCCGTTGATATGCAGCCCGGACAATTGAAATTGCAGCCCGTGGTGGTGATCTGGAGAAATTTGGTTCCGGGATAGAAATGCAGAATCGGCATGGTTTCGATGGAAATGGGGCAGGCGACCAGAAAGCGGTCCGGATACCGCTCCACGATATGGTCATCCTGCAGGGTATACATGCCGCAGGCGCCAGTGCGGCCCGGCTCAAGCCGGCAGCGCAGCTCACAGATAGTGCAATTTTGCTGATGCATCAGTTGGTTTCCTTTGGTTCTTTCCAGAGTTGAATCCACACCCCGTCCTCGTTGTTGTCGATGGTGAAACGGGGGATTCCGCTTGTTTGGAGGATGGTATTGAAATCGTGCTGCAATATCTGGTTTGATGAACCCAGGCGGGGGCGCCCGTGCTGAGACGGATCAATGCCCTGTGCGCGCATGTCAGCGTCGATCTGTTCCCTGAGGGCAGCGGTGCCCCGGCCACGTCCCACAAACGCCTGCCCGCCCGGAGCAAGAACGCGGTACAGTTCCCTTACGGCAAGTGCCGGATCTTTCCAGAAGGCGAAGGAGCCGCGGCTGATGATCAGGTCGATGGAGTCGTCTTCCAGGGGCATACGGTGCACATCGGCGAGCAGGGTCCGGGCCCTGTCCTGCAGGCCATCCTCAATGATATGCAGGTCAGCTTTTTCCAGCATGGGGACGGAGTTATCCAGCAAAATGAAGTGCAGGCCTGTGAGCCCGGCCAGAGCCAATCCCAGATACCCGCCGCCGCATCCAACATCCAGGCACAAACCATGGCTGATGCCGGTGCACGTATGGATCTTCCGGGCATAATAGGCATAGATCGGTGCGTCCCATCCCCGCGCCCGCTCATCATACCGGGCAACATCCATGGGCTTTGTTTTCATCTGCATTTTCAGTCTCTGTTCCTTGGGTTCTGTAGCCGATTCCGGAGCACGGCCTGGGCTTCCTCATGGTTATTTACCCGTGGGAGATGCCTCGTTTGGGGGCCTTATTAGCCCACGCTATGTAAAACTGGAATAACGAGGGGCCATAAGCATGCATAAGGCTCATTGACCTGAACTAGCAGTTTTGATGCCAGCGGAATATGAAATGAGGATTTTGTTATTCTCTTATATTCCGCATGGTTATGGAATATGTTGCCCTATGCGCATACAGAACGAAAAGGTAGGATAGTCGTTATTGTCGTAAAAGGATAACAGTTTTGTACGTTACTGTCATTTTTGGAGAAATGCATGGAGTCTGCTTGCGTCAGCCCTTGATGGGCACAATCCAACCTCTTTGTTTCTTTGCAGGTGACGTCACGCGTTATCTTCATCCAGAAATTTTTGCAGTGACTGTGCCAGTCTGCCGATGTGCAGTCCGTCCACAAAAGAATGATGAACCTGAACGGAAAATGGCATGATTGTCCGGCCCTCCCGCACAAAGTATTTGCCCCAGTCAAACAAGGGCGTCGCATTGTCCTTCTTGCCGGCATTGGTGTGGGAGATATGGGTGTAGGAAACCCAGGGGAGGGGAGAAAAAATGAACACATCCGTTGGCGGCGGGCCTGTAAAATACGCTTGCTGCTCCCCGGCCCGCTGGGCGGCATCGGCAACGTATGCGGAGAGCGAGTCCTGCATGGGGGCATAGACGACCTTGAACAGTTCTGTTTCCTTATGCAGATAGGCGAATGCCGTATCAATCCTTGTAAACAGGACGACTTTGCCGTCCAGGAAGCGGTAGCGGAAGTTCTCGATCCTGTTCGCGCATGTGGACACCGCATAAACCATGGACAGGGTGAAGGAAAGCTTTTGCGCCCGTATCCGCTCAAGAAAACGGG
>DAIODL010000054.1:0-10467 GCA_036746815.1 Desulfobulbus sp. | reverse complement strand
CGAACAGAAGCGACGCATGAAAGCGGTTGAGCAGTTGGTGGGCGCCCTGGTGAAACTGCCTGTGCAGGCGCTGGATGAGGTGGACGGAATTGAGGATATCAGGCCTCTTTTCGCGGAAACCGCCGCTCTTTCAGGCAGTGTGCGTCAGCGGCAGATCAAATATCTGACCAAACATCTGGTGGAACGACCGCTGGAGCCCCTGTACGCATTGGTGAGCCAGTATCAGGGCAAAGCGCTTGCGGACAAAAAGCAGCACCATACCCTGGAATTTTACCGGGATACGCTGATCAACGAAGCACTGGAACGGGACGAAGAGTGTCAGGGTGAGGGGAAAACGCTGGAGGAGCAGTGGGAAAGTGCAACCATTGAGGAACTCCAGCAGGAAATGCCGGAAATTGAGCCATTGACTCTGTCACGGCTGGCCTGTCTTTTTGTCCGCACGCGGAATCCACGCTATAGCCGGGAAATTTTTCGTTACCTGAAATCTGTACAGGAATTGCGGCAACGCCTGAGTTGACAGGACGTTACCGTTTTACAATGCTGAGTGCGGGTTATTCCGCCGCTTTCCTGAGGTTGCGAGCATAGGTGGCTGCTTCCATACCCGCCACGCACCCCTCTCCCACGGCCTTGGCCATCTGATAGGGGGGGCCAACGATGTCTCCTGCCGCGTAAAGACCGGGCAGATTGGTTTCCTGCCGGCGGCTCACCTGGATATATTTGAAGGATTCCGGATCCAGTTGTACCCCGATCTGCGTGGCCAGTTGCAACGCACCCTTGGAGCCCAGTTCAATGAAAATGCCTTCGGTTGGAATTTCTTTGCCGTCGGCAAGTTTAACGGCTGTAACCGCCCGCTCGCCCTCTATTCCCGTTACCGTGCTTTTTATCCATTCCACCTTGCTGCTGCTCAGACGTGCCATCAGTTCCTGGGAAACGCTCAGTTCCTTGGCCACGAGGTAAACCTTGGACGCATAACCAAGAAGCGTCAGCGCGCCGTCCACCGCAGCACTTCTATCGCCAGTCACAGCTACAACCGCGCCGCGATAAAAGTTGGCGTCACAGTCCACACAGTAGGAAACACCTTTGCCAAGCAGCTCCTTTTCGCCGGGAACGCCAAGTTTTTTCTTGGAAACGCCCATGGCAAAAATAATGGTGCGCGCCCCAACCTTTCTGCCGCTTTCCAGATCTATCTGAAATAATTCACCTTCCTGGTTTACCTTCAGCACATCATCTGTGGACCATTCCGCTCCAAAGGACTGCATCTGCTTCAAGCCAGTGGTGAGCATGTCTGCTCCCGGCGTCACCCCGGGGACAAATGCATAATTTTCTATGTGCGCACCAAAGAGCGCTGAATTTTCAGGGCGCCCCAGTACCAGCACAGAAGTCTTTTTACGGGAGGCGTGGATGGCTGCCTGAATGCCGGCGGGACCCGCGCCAATAATCACAACGTCATAGATCTGACCAGACATGGATAACTCCTTGCTATGATGATAGAAACGAATGTTTCTACGGTATGCACTTTTCCGGATGCCTTCAACTCAAAAGATTTGTACAATATCTCGAGTTCGAGGTCGACGAATTTGTGGAAATCGTTTATTATTCAAAATTTGAGTTGTTTGGTGTTAACTGCTCGGCCGGACGGTGCTTTCTGCATCCAAAGGATAATCATTATGGTATAGCCATGTCTTTGGCCTGATTGCCCATGTTATCGAGATGTTCGAGAAAGCGCAATCATCAACAACAGGCCGTTGTCTCCCATTTATTCTCGTGTGTTCGTGCTGGCCATCAGCAATGTTGCCCTTTGCATTCAAGGGGTGAAAACGGTCAATTCAAGAGGAAAGAAGGTCGTGGATTTATCAATTTTTAAGATCATGATGCATGCCGGGATTGTGGGCAAGTTGATTATGTTGCTCCTGCTCATTTTCTCGATTTGTTCGTGGACCATTATTGTCATGAAATTCCTGTTGTATCGCCGCGCCCGCAACGCCTCGCTGGATTTTCTGGATGCCTTCTGGGATAGTAAAACCTTGAACGACGCCTACGAAGCTGCCCGTGAATATGCGCTGAGTCCGGAGGCGACGGTGTTTGTTGCCGGCTATACGGAACTCAAAAAAATCAACGCGGCCCGGAACTCCGGACAAACCCCGGCAACGCTTGAGTCACAGCTGGCAACCATGGATAACCTTAAGCGCGCGGTACGCAAGGCGCAGCTGCTGGAATCCGACAGACTTGCGACCTTTCTCGGTTTCCTGGCGACCACAGGCAGCGCGACTCCCTTTATCGGTCTGTTTGGTACGGTCTGGGGCATTATGACATCATTTCAGAGCATCGGTGAGCGTGGATCTGCTTCCCTGGCTGTTGTTGCGCCTGGTATTTCCGAATCACTGGTCGCCACCGCTGCGGGTCTTGCTGTGGCCATTCCTGCGGTTATTTTTTTTAACTACTTTTCCAACAAGGTTGCTGCGTTTGATTCAGATGTTGAAAGTTTCAGCACTGATTTCATCAACCTGATTGAGCGTAATATTATTACCAAGGCGTGATCCATGGGACCCATAGGAAATGGAAAAGGGCGCCGGTCGGTGATGGCCGACATCAACGTGACACCGCTGGTGGATGTCATGCTGGTACTGCTGATTATTTTTATGGTCACCGCGCCCATGATGACCCAGGGACTGGAGGTTGATCTTCCTGAAGCTACCACCAAGGCCCTGCCGCAGCAGGAGGAACCCCTGGTGATAACCATCACCAAAGAAGGAGAAGTATTTCTGCGGAAAGAGAAGATGACTCCGGAAATGTTGCAGCAGCGTTTAAGGGAAATGCCTGCGGAAACAAAAAAAGAATCTATTTATCTGCGGGCGGATAAAACGGTTGCCTATGGCGTGGTGACATCGACCATGGCCGACATTCATGCCGCTGGTTTCGACAAGCTGGGAATGATCACCGTTCCTTCTGAACATTTGAAGTGACAGAGGCTGGTGTTTAACTGTGCAGTACACGTTTAATGAGACAGATTTTATCATCCAGCAGCAGGAGGATGATAAACGTTGGGGATGGGCTGTCGCTGTAGCTGCCACACTGCATATTGCAGTTGTCCTCACTGTTCTGTTTACACCTTCGTTGTTCACCTCCAAACCTGTGATGGAGGATTCGGTTTCTGTGAGCCTGGTCACCATGCCGGTTGCTGGTGGTGGGGGAGGGGCGCCTCCTCCTCTTGCGCCTGCCAAACCGGCCAAGCCGACGAAACCAGCAGAACCGACACCACCACCTCCGCCCAAACCACAGGAAAATCAGGCTGCAGAGGAAAGCACGCCGCCACCTCCCCCGCCGCAGAAGCAGGTCGTTGTCAAACCTGAGCCTGTTAAGGCGGAACCAGCCAAGCCCGTGCCCCCTCCGCCTGCAGCAAAACCTGCGGAGCCGAAGCCTGTGGAATCCAAGAATGCTATTTCCCTGGAGCCGGATCATAAAAAGGTAAAAAAAACACAGGATACCCGGCTTGACGAGGAAAAGGCCGCCGCCCGTGAACAGCAGGAACTGCAGAAAAAGCTGGAGCAGGTAAAAATTGCCGAGCAAAAGCGCGAAGCGGAGGAACGAAAAAAAGAAGCCCAGGAACTTCTGAAGAAGATTGAAGAGCAGAAACAGGCGGTTGCGAAGAAGGAGGCGCAGCAAAAAGCGGAACAGGAGCAGAAGCAGGTTGCGCAGAAAATAGCGCAGCTGCGTGCCCAGAAGGAGGCGGCTCAAGCTAAAGCTGCGGCACAGGCTCAGGCGAAGGCTGCTGCCGCGGAAGCAAAGGCTGCTGCCGCCGAAGCGCGGGATCTGGCCGCGCAGGCCAATGCAGCTGCCAATGCACTGGCTGCAACCAGAGCGGCGGTGGGCCGACAGAACGCAGCCATGAATAGTGCGATGAATCGTCCTGGGAACGGAACGCAGGGAGCTGCGGCAAGTATCGTCGGCCAGACCTATATGCAGAAAGTATCCGAGCTTATCCGGAAAAATTGGCGTCCGCTTGATGTGGGGAATACGATGAATCCTTCGCTTTCAGCAAAGGTGGTCATCACCATCAGCAAAAGCGGAAAACTCCTTGGTATCCGTTTTGTCCGCCGTTCCGGGGACCCACGTTTTGATCAGGCTGTGGAGGCAACGGTGCACCGCACAACGCTGCCCGCATTTCCTGCTCTCATGACGGAGGATAGTGTTGAGTTTCCCGGTGATTTCAATCTTCGTGACCTTGGCAAGAGATAGTAGATTGTGTATATAATTAAGAAAGTATAACCTTTTCAATAACCTATTTTTGAGAATTCTCATGAAACGCAATTTTGTTTTCTGGCCGCTGATGTTTTGTGTGCTCGCGTTGGTGTGGAGTCTTGGTCTGGGAGCAGGTAAAGCCCAGGCCGATGATACGACGTATTATGATATCAGCGCCTCCGGTGTTCGTAAGATCATGCTGGCGGTGCCGACTTTTTCAGGTAGTGGGCAGGGGGCTGCTGCTGCCAAATTGATGAGCAAGGGCTTGGCGCTGCACGGTTTTATCACCGTGGTTGATCCCAGCCGGTACGGCGGCAGCCGGGACGCGGACTGGAAATCAGTGGGCGCTGATTTTGTGGTTCTGGGTCAGCTGAGCACTGACGGCGGCGGTCTGGTGGTGGATGGCCAGATCCTGGATGTGGCCAGTAATAAAACTCTGGCGGGCCACCGTTTCCACGGCACTTCCAGCCAGTTTGAAGAAATGACCCTGCGGCTTTGTGATGCCCTGATCAAAGATTTCACTGGAGAACAGGGGGTTGCCTGGACAAAAATCGCTTTCGTGTCCAGTGGTACGGGGCATAAAGAAGTGTACGTGTCTGATGTCCTTGGTCTGCATCCCCGACAGGTCACCCGGCACCGGGCGCTGTGTGTTGCTCCCCGTTTTGTACCGGATGGCCATTCGTTGACCTATTCCAGTTACCACACCGGTAATCAGGATCTGTATATTACTGATCTGCGGCAAAGCCAGGTTACGCATGCCATTTCACGCCGCAAGGGGCTTAATCTCGCCCCTTCGTTTCCTCCCGGCGGCGGCAGCATGGTGTTGACCTTGAGTTTCGCTGGCAATCCGGATCTGTACTCCATGGATATGCAGGGTAACATTATCCGTCAGTTAACTAAAAATTCTGGCATCAATGTCTCACCTAGTTTTTCGCCGGATGGCCGTTCCATTGCTTTTGTTTCCGATCGCAGTGGCAAGCCGAATATCTATGTGATGTCGGCGGGCGGTGGCTCTGCCAGACGCCTCACCTTCCAGAATACGGAAAACAGTGAGCCTGCCTGGTCTCCCAAGGGTGATGAAATTGCTTTCACTGGCCTGATTGGTGGGCATTATCAACTGTTTGTCATGGATGCAAATGGTGGTAATGTACGGCAGATTACCCATGACAGTTCAAGTATTGAATCCCCAAGCTGGGCACCGGATGGCCGTTTGCTCGTTGTTGCGCGTCAGGGTGGCAGTCATTCCGACCTGTGTGTGGTCGATAAAAATAGTGGCGGTATTCGGGTGCTTTTCCCCATGCAGGGTAATCAATCGTATCCGCAATGGTCTGGCCGGCTGTAATGATAACACTGGCTCGACCAATCGCCGGCAGGTACAATCAATGATTGTTGCTGCTGTGCTGGCAGCATAGAGGAGGTTATTCTATGAGCAATTGGAAAAGTATGGCCATGGCCGGGTGCTCGTTGCTGTTACTGACGCATTGCGCCAGCCAGGATGAAGTCCAGAGTCTGCAGTACCAGGTCCGCACCTTGAATCATAAACTTGAAGATGTCCGCCATAATGACGTCAACCAGATGCAGTCGCGCCAGGCAAATTCTTCCAACAAACTTGACCAGATGGAAAACGAGAATCTGCGTATGCGCTCAAGTCTTGAGGAGAATTCCAGCCAATCGGCTCAGTTTCGTGAGCAGATGAAACAGGAGATTGATAATCTGCAGAATACCAAGCAGGCCGATGCCGCCAAAATTACGGCGTTGAACCAGCGCATCGCCGTGCTTGAAGAAAAGTTATCTGCTGTGAATGAAAATTTCAGCAAGATTCAGCAGGACCGTCTCAATGCGGCTGAAAAGCGGGCCAAAGAGGCGAGCGCCCGGGCTGAGGAAGCGCAGCAGCGGGCTGCAGCAGCCGCCTCCGCACGGCCGTCGAAAACCATGGCATATACCACGCGGCATGAAACTGTAGAAGCGCCAGCCTCAGTGGTCAGGGTCACTCCTTCCGGCAAAAAAACCCGGATTGCCATGGAGACCAATAAGCGGGAAACAAATGTGGCGCCGCCGGCTATAGAGACGTCCGCTGCAACTGCTGTAACTACCGGTCATCATAAAGAGACGACAGCACCGCCGCAGAAGGTGAGCCAGAAGTCAAACACGCCGCCTAAAACGGTCGCACCCAAGGAGGAGACAGCAGTACCGCCTGCAGCCGCAGAAAAAAGCAGTGGAGGTGGTGACTCTTTTTCGAAGGGTATGAGTGAGTACAAAAGCAAGAACTACAAGGGGGCGTATAAGACCCTGGAGCAGTCTCTGTCTAAAAATCCCAATGGCCCCGATGCCGGCAAAACCCTCTACTATATGGGGGAATCGCTTTATAATCAGGGGGAGTATGATCTGGCCATTCTTGATTATCAGAAGGTCATTTCCAATCATGGCAAAGACTCCGTCACCCCTGGTGCTCTCTTGAAGCAGGGGATGTCCTTTGAAAAACTGACGGACAATGACACGGCCAAGATCATTTATAAAAAGCTGATTGCTGATCATCCCGGTAGTGCTGAAGCTGCCAAGGCCAAGGAGCGGCTGAAGAGTCTCTGATTCGTGGGCGGGAAGCAAAAAGAGCGGCTTGACGCCTTACTGGTCAGCCGGCTGCTTGCCCCTGATCTCGACCGCGCCAGACGTCTGATTGGTGCTGGTGAGGTCCAGGTCAACCAGACCCGCTGTGACAAAGCGGGCACCCTGGTGGCGGTAGATGCCCAGGTAAGTGTGAAGGCGGGAAAGCGGTATGTGAGCCGGGGTGGGGATAAACTGGCTTCCGCCTTTGCCTCTATGCCCTTTACGCCGGATGGCTGGGTGTGCGCGGATATTGGCAGCTCCACTGGTGGTTTCACCGATTATCTCCTGCAGCACGGTGCCCGTCTGGTGTACTGTGTTGATGTGGGATACGGCCTGCTTGACTGGAAGCTGCGCAGCGATGAACGGGTGGTTGTGCTTGAGCGGACCAATGCCCGTTATTTGAGTCGGGAACAGATTCCCGAGGCCATTGATCTTGCAGTGATCGACGCTTCGTTTATTTCGCTGGAGCCCCTGCTGCCCCCGCTGCTGCCGCTTTTTACGGACCACGTGGTGCGGATTGTGGCGCTGGTGAAGCCGCAGTTTCAACTGCCCCGTGAGCTCATTGCACCGGGCGGCATCGTCACTGACGAGGCACTGCATCATGAGGCGCTTACCATGGTGCGGCAATTTGGTACGGAGCTCGGCTTGCAATGCGAGCGGATTATCCCCTCCGGTGTGCTCGGTACCAAGGGAAATCAGGAATTTTTTATGGTGCTGACGAATACGCCTGTGGCGCCGGACTGATACTGCTGTCAGGTGTGTTGAGGCGATTGGGTGTGCCGCCTGTCGTGGTGGCACAGCAATGTGTTCTTGTTTTTGTGAGGAGACTTTGATGATGGTGCGAACCGTACTCAAGACTTGTGGAATGGCCTGCCTTGGCTTGATGTTATTCTGCGCGCCGGTGATGGCGGATGAATATTTAAGTGTTGCCGGGGATAGCATTAATCTACGTTCAGGTCCCAGCACGAACAGTAACGCCCTTTTTGAACTGCCCAAAGGGTATCCCCTGAAGGTGCTTTCCCGCGAGAAACAGTGGGTGAAAGTGAGTGATTATGAGGGGGACAAGGGCTATATCATGGAAAATCTGCTCAGCAAAACCCCTTTTGTGATCGTCAAGGTAAAGGAATGCATGGTCCGCCAGAATCCCGATCCCAAGGCGCCGATTGTGGGCAATGTATCCAAGGATGTGATTTTTCAGAAGGCTGAGGTCAAAGGTTCCTGGTTCAAGGTTGTACATCCCAAGCTGACAGGGTGGGTATATAAAAGTCAGGTCTGGCCGAACTGAGTTTCTACTCCTGTGGATCTGTAGCAGGGGTACTTGGACTATATGCAAAGGGCGTCATGGCTGGTGGCCATGACGCCCTTGTTTATTTTCATTTTCTGGTAACGATGACTCTTTCTTCTTTTGCTCCAGACACATTACGGCATTGCGCGCTCTGCCCGCGGCAGTGCTTTGTCGATCGGCAGGGCGGGCAGATGGGCTATTGCCGCCTTGACGCGGGCTACGGTATCGCGGCCATTGCTCTGCACCGGGGCGAAGAGCCGGTGCTCTCCGGTACCAGGGGTATCTGCAATGTCTTTTTTGGCCATTGCAACCTGCGCTGTGTGTATTGCCAGAACCGGCAGATTTCCCGGAACAGCACTGTGGTGCAGTATGCCGGTATGAGTCTTGCCGAAGTGACCGATAGAATTGCTGATATTCTCGCAACTGGTGTCACTCATCTTGGGTTTGTTTCACCATCGCACATGGCCATGCAGATGGTTGCCATCATCCAGGCGCTGCATACCCGCGGACTGCATCCGGTGGTGGTCTACAATACCAACGGCTATGACCGGGTGGAAACCCTGCGCGAATTGGATGCGTGGGTGGATGTGTATCTGTCGGACTATAAATACAGTGATGCAGAGCTCGCAGCCACCTGGTCGGGGGCCAGGGATTATCCCGAAGTAGCTGCGGCCGCGCTGCGGGAGATGTACCGGCAGCGGGGCAATATCCTGCACCTGGATGAGCGGGGACTTGCCGAGCGGGGGCTGATTGTGCGGCATCTGGTGTTGCCGGGAGCTGTCCAGAACAGTCTGGGCGCACTTCGTTTTCTGGCGGAACAGCTTTCTCCCCGCATCACGCTCTCTCTGATGTCGCAGTATCAGCCGCCTGATGACGGACTGCCCGTACCGCTTGACCGCAATCTGCTCCCTGAAGAATATGAACAGGTGGTGGCGGAGATGGAACAGCTTGGCTTTACGAACGGCTGGGTGCAGGAGTACGGTAGTGCCAAGCTCTTCAATCCGGACTTTGACAGCGTACAGCCTTTTGATAACTGACCTGTCCACCCCCGTCCCGCGCTTCCTTTTTTTGGCTGAAACTCTGCCTTTCTACCCGTTGCAAGCCAGTCTCTATAGCGGTTCTCCGCAGTCTCCTCCCTTTATTGACCTGCATTTTACGCTTGCAAAACATTCCTGAAAGATGGCATGTTAGAGGATTATGCATAATATGCACAATCGGCAATCAGGAGACAGCGTTCCTCAGATAGCGATCCTGGGTTGCGGCAATATTTTACTGGGTGATGATGGGTTTGGTCCGGCAGTGATTGAGCGGCTGTTGAACACCGATTTGCCGGAGTGGGTGCAGGCTGTGGATGTCGGCACCTCCATTCGCGAATATCTGATTGACCTGCTGCTTGCCCCGGTACTCCAGCCAGCGCATCTGGTGGTGGTGGATGCCACCTACCGCGATCAGGCAGCACCGGGCACGCTGTTCTGGTGTCGGCCGGATGATTTGCCATCGTGCAAGGCGCACGATTTTTCCCTGCATCAGTTTCCCACAGTCAACCTGCTGACGGAACTGGAAGAGGAAACCGGCATGGAAGTCGCCTTGCTGCTGGCACAGGCGGTCACCGTGCCTGAGATCATCAACCCCGGCCTGACCGTTGTTATGGAACAAGCGGTTCTGGCCGCGACTACACTACTTACGCAACGAATCCACGCCGTTGCATCTGACTTCTCATGTTTGCTGGGCAGCATGGGTGCCGCTCGTGGGAGAATGGCATGATTTACGAGGCAAAAGTCAATGAGCTGGCAGAAGAATTCGGCGTGCACCGCAATACCATCCGCAACTGGATCAACGCCGGCATCCTGCCGGCCCAGGAGGGCCCGGGGCGGCGTTATCTGATTCAGTGGGAAGATTATAAGCGGCTGTGCGACAAGTATGGCCGCAGACCGCGCATTGTTCCTGACGGCATACCTGCGGAAGAGGTCGTTCCCGCGGCTGCCGGCGGTAATGTGCTTCAGCCGATCCGCCTCAGTTTCAAATCCAATCCCCTGTATACAGAACCCATTCTGGCCGACGTCTGCCTCACCTGCGGTTCCTGCGCCAGTGCCTGTCCCATTTCCGGCGTGGATGACCTTGACCCGCGCAAAATCGTGCGCATGGCCTTCTTGGGCATGGTGGACGAGCTGGTGGAGAGTGACTGGCCCTGGAAATGTACCATGTGCGGCCGCTGTGAGGTGGTCTGCCCGATGAACGTGGAGATTGTGGTGTTGATGCGGCGTATCCGCGCCCGCCGCGATCGCAGCAACACGCCGGTAGCCATTCAGAAGGGCGTCATCACCTGCCTGGAAAAGGGC
>DAIODL010000053.1:0-10504 GCA_036746815.1 Desulfobulbus sp. | reverse complement strand
AGGTTACATGTAGGCAGTTTTTACTCTTTCAAAATTTGTGAGACAGCAGTGACAAGATATCAATAACAAAGTTCACAATCAAGGGGAAATTCTAGTTTGAAATATACCGCTGTTCCAAAGCGATAAACATTCAAGGAACACAGCTTGGCAGTGACCCCACTTGTCTGGAAAAAATACAAAGTGGACACAAAGTTAAGAGCGTTCTATTTAAAATTTTGAATATATTTTGCGTTGAACATCCATGTCTATTTTGTTTGCAAACCAATACTTGGAGTTTAACTGAGTATCCATTTTTTTATAGCAGCATCAATGAGATTGAAGTCATATGAGGAGGAGGGAATCTCAGCGGGAAATCTGCATTATTGTATGGGATGGCGAAAAATCTACATAAGATAATTTCTAACGAGGAGATGATCCATGTCCAACAAATCAGAGTTTATCCGGTGGTTTGAGCAAATTGACATTCAGGATGTCCCTTTAGTTGGCGGCAAAAACGCGTCCTTGGGGGAAATGATCGGAACCCTTAAAACCGAGGGGATTCGCGTGCCAGACGGTTTCGCCACGACCGCCCGGACATATCGGCAATTTCTCACCGCAAACGGCTTGGACAGCAAAATTCAGGATCATATTCGAGATTTCCAACAAGGGAGGGTCGCTTTGGCGCCGACCGGTGCTGCAATCCGCCGACTGATTGGCAGAGGTCGGTGGCCCGAAGAAATCGCGGAGGAAATTATTGCGGCCTACCATGAGCTGGGAAAACGATTCGGGCGGACCGAAGTCGATGTGGCAGTGCGCAGCAGCGCTACTGCTGAGGATCTTCCGGAAGCCAGTTTTGCCGGCCAGCAGGAGACATTTCCTAACGTCACCGGTGAGGAGGAACTGCTGCACGCCTGCCGTAAATGTTTTGCTTCCCTCTTTACCGACCGCGCCATCAGCTATCGTGAAATCCACGGCTTTGATCACCTGAAACTGGCGCTGTCGATCGGAGTACAGAAAATGGTGCGCAGCGATCTGGCCGGGTCCGGAGTGATGTTTTCCATTGATACGGAAACAGGCTTTCCCGATGTGGTGGTTATCGACGCGGCCTGGGGATTGGGCGAAAATGTGGTCCAAGGGGCTGTCAATCCAGATAGCTATACGATTTTTAAGCCGCTGCTCGACAACACCGGTTTACAGCCGATTTTGGAAAAACGTCTCGGCGCGAAAGAAAAGAAAATGGTGTACGGCCGAGGTGGCAGCCATACCACCCGTAATACCGATACTCCCGCGAACGAGCGTCGTGCCTATGTGTTGAGCGATGATGAAGTATTGCAGCTGGCACGCTGGGCGGTCATCATCGAACGCCATTACGGCAAGCCAATGGACATGGAGTGGGCCAAGGACGGCGAGAGCGGCCTGTTATATATCGTTCAGGCCCGGCCCGAGACGGTTCAGTCACGCCGTGAAGCCGGGGTGCTCAAAAGTTTCTCCCTGCAGGAAAAGGGAACCGTGCTGCTGACCGGCCTGTCGATCGGGGAAGCGATTGCCTCGGGCCCGGTGCAGTTCATCAAAAGCGCCAGTGAAATCGATCAATTTGTCGACGGAAGCATTCTGGTCACCGGCATGACCGATCCCGACTGGGTGCCGATCATGAAAAAAGCCGCCGGTATCATCACCGATCATGGCGGCCGGACGTCCCATGCCGCCATCGTCAGCCGTGAATTGGGCATTGCTGCCGTGGTTGGCACGGGCAACGCCACCACTCAGCTCAAACCCGGCCAGGAAGTAACCATCTCTTGCGCCGAAGGGGAAGTGGGAAAAATTTACCAGGGCCGCCTGGCATTCAAGGCTGAAGAACTCTGCCTCGATAAACTCCCGAAAATCCGCACCCAGATCATGATGAATATCGCCAGTCCGGCGGCAGCCTTTCGCTGGTGGCGGTTGCCCTGCCGGGGAATCGGCCTGGCGCGCATGGAATTCATCGTCAGTGCTCTTATCAAGGCCCATCCGATGGCCCTGGTGCACTATGATCAACTCGAAGACAAGGAAGCCAAGAAACGCATCGCGGAATTAACTCGTAACTATAATGACAAGTGCGAATATTTTGTTGATCAGCTGGCGCAGGGCATCGCCACAATCGCCGCCAGTCAGTACCCCGAACCGGTTATTGTGCGCATGAGCGATTTCAAGACCAATGAATATGCACAACTGATCGGCGGTCGCCAGTTTGAATTTTTCGAGGAAAACCCCATGCTCGGTTTCCGCGGTGCGTCCCGTTATTACAATGATCGGTACCGCGCCGGATTCGCGCTGGAATGCGCCGCCATCCGCCGGGTACGTGAACATATCGGCATGACCAATGTTATTGTCATGATCCCCTTCTGCCGATCGCTCCAGGAAGCCGACAAAGTGCTGGCGGTCATGGCTGAAAACGGTCTGGCCCGCGGAAAAAACGGTCTCGAAGTCTACGTGATGGTGGAAATCCCCTCCAATGTGATCCTTGCCGAGCAATTTGCCGAACGCTTTGACGGTTTTTCCATTGGCTCCAACGATCTGACCCAATTAACCCTCGGAGTTGACCGCGATTCGGCGATTCTCAAGAATCTTTTCAATGAGCGGGATCCGGCGGTGATGGCTATGATCCGTCAAGTGATTCAGTCCGCCAACCGTACTGGCACCAAGATTGGCATCTGCGGCCAGGCTCCCAGCGATCATCCCGACTTTGCGGCGTTCCTGGTGGAAACGGGAATTGATTCGATTTCTCTCAACCCAGACAGCGTGATCGGTGTCATCCGCCGGGTCGCGGAGGTGGAAAAATTGCAGAAGTGATGGAATAAAGTGCAACAGAATTCCAACCAAGGGTGTTAACTGATGGCATAAATGGGTGAGTGAAAACTCGCCCATCAAAGAACATTGAACTGTCAGGTCCCGGAGATTATAAATTTTTTTCGAAATATAATCTCTCACACCCTTACAAATAAGGATATGCCACATGTCACACAACTCATCTGTAGCAGTGGTGGGAGCCGGTGTTATCGGACTTTCCTGGGCAGCGCTCTTTGCCGCCAAAGGTCATGAAGTCAACGTATACGATGTACGGCCAGACCTTGAAGAGCAACTCCAAAGACAATTACCCGTTTTTATTGATCAGGTTCCAGGTATGACCGGTAATGCCCAGAGGGTCATGGACCGGGTTACAATCAAGACTGATCTGGCCCAGGCGGTAAAGACCGCCCAGGTCATTCAGGAATCCGGCCCGGAACAGCTTACGTTCAAACAGGATATCTGGGCCCAGATCGAAGCGGCAGCTCCCGGAGAGGCCCTGCTCCTTTCATCCAGTTCAGGCATTGTGGCAAGCCTTCAGGCAAAGAAAATGACCGCCCCCACCCGCGTGATCATCGGCCATCCTTTTAATCCGCCCCATATTCTTCCCCTGGTGGAAATCAGTGCGGACACGGCCACGCCTCAGGCCCTTATTAACCGGGTTATTGATTTTTACAAGATGCTGGACAAAACCCCCATTCAGATCCACAAGGAAGTAGCGGGATTCGTGGCCAACCGCCTCCAGATCAGCCTGCTGCTGGAAGCCATCCGTCTGGTCAATGATGGGGTTGTCAGTATGAAGGAGATGGACGATATTGTAACGGCATCTTTGGGTATCCGGTGGGCCAGTATTGGTCCCTTGAAGGCTTTTCACCTGGGTGGTGGCCAAGGCGGTCTCCGGAACATCCTGACCCATATCGGGGTAGGCCTGGCCCGGGCCGTGGGGCAGCCCGACGCCTTGACAGAGCAGGATATCGACAAAATTGCGGACCAGGCCGAGAAAACGTATCCTATCAGCCGTTTCAGCGATTACCAGGCACGGAGAGATCACAGCCAGGCCATTATTATTGCCGACCATCTGACCCATCCGGTAGATGCGTAGCAAAAGCATCATGTCTGAGATTTATCATGGTGTTTTTCTTATCATACAAACAAAATATTATTTCCCACTGGAACGCTGATCTGCCCCCCCTGAACGAAAACGGGAGAATAGGGAAATGAACGTCCGTCCACATCTCATGTGCTACGAGTTCGGAGTGCATGCTGTGGCAAATGGGGGTGCATATCCGTGCATTACAGGAAATCATGGATCACTCATCGGCACAGATGACGGAGATATACAAATAGTTCCAATAAAGTGCTTGGTTGAACACGAAACCGAAGAAGTTAAAATTCTTTGGTCTTCGGCTATACGAGTTCAATTCTCATGCCGGTACCAATAATCAAAGGCTCGCAGGCATATACCTCGCGAGCCTTTTTTTCGTGCTACCCGACGCTGCACAAACAATTTTATCCCCGCTTCATGGACCTGCGTTCAGGAATGCTGGCCTGGGCGATCTGGCCTTTGTTCCAGGCGTCGGAAACATAGAGAGAGCAGTAGCACGAACCATACTTCGCGACATCCGCCTCGCGGTACACACAGGGGCAAATGATATCCTTGTCCAGCTCGCGTTTGCCCGTAGCCAGCCTGCAGGGACACGACATATAGCCGTAGCGGTCACGGTTGGTTAACAGGCCGCGTAACAGGTCAAAGGTCCGCTCCCGGTTGTTGTTGAAAAAATACCCTTTGGGTTCCTGCGTTTTCTGTAACTGATCGTACAGCTTATCAACCTCTGTACGCAAACCAAGAGCTTCCTTGATGGCCTGCACCTGAAATCCGGTGATCACCTGGTCCCCAACCACGGTGGTTGGAAAGGAAAAACCTGGGTTCAAGTCCAGAAGCTCACTGATAACAACCTCGCGCGTATTCTCGGGTAAGGTATCGGCTTCAACATATTCATGCGGTACTTCCAGATCGACCAGCATTTTCTTGATGGCCTGACAATAAGCGCAGGTAGACAATCCATAGAGCTTTACTTTTTTATCTGCCATAATCACGGATTCACTTTATTTGTTTAATATGCAAACAGATGGATAATCGTTCTCATTATCGGAAATACGCTAACATAATCCTTCGGCTGCAGGCGTGTCCCATCTTTCTGTATATTGTATCAATTGTATATGTCACGAAAAAAACACAAAATATTTCCATGAAACTGCCTCGAAAAACTGCGGAGACATGCCCAATAAAAACAAGACAGAAATAAATTTTAAGTTTGCCCGCACAAAACATAATAGGCCTTATGGAATCGGGCAAAGCGCAACATCTCCACGGGCACGAATAACAGAAAAGCTGTTATGCAGCCCCAAGTTATAAACAAAACCTTGATTAAGAAACAAAAATATATAATATCAAGAACATCTAAAAAGTATGTTACCGCTTGCTTGACTCTGCGGCACCCCCCTTTTCATAAGAAAAGATGTGATGAAGTTCACTGGTTCGGCATTGATTTTTCGCAGGATAACTTTTAGCCCTAATGCTCAAAACTTTACGGCAGGGAGGATGGTATGAGTGACAAAGATGGAAAAACAGGCCTCGGCTATGAGGAAATGGTGTGGATTCGGGACAAGGACGGCAATGAATATGCCTGCCAGTTCAAGGATATTAAATTTATTAAGAAAAAAGAAGAGTTAAGTGATGATGAAGCCGATCACTGCGTGGATGTAAGCCAGGTGATTGGTAAAGGGAACTGGTGATATTTCCCTTTCATTTTTTAAAATCCCTGTCAGGCAATATACCTGACAGGGATTTTTTTTACAGTAATTCAGAAGCAGTCGCTGTTCCATCAAACGATCGGTTTTTGAAGCTAAACGACCAAATTTGAAAAAGTTGGCACTTATCGCAGCTACCGGGTCATTGAGCAGTTCTCGGTCTCTGGGACGGAGTATGGACTTTTTGCCAACTCGTCCTTTAACCGGAACCTGATTATAAGGTGCAAGTAGAATCCCGGTCTGCCCGCCACGGCCCATGACAATGCCATCCGCCAGATCGTCACGGTTTCCGCGTCACAGACCATGCGCCACCAATCGCGAAAAGTCTTGGTTATGAGGTGGTGGATAAGGCCGACATAGCTACCTTTTGGTTGTGATCAACCAAAAGGTAGCGTCATTTCCTTACCTACACCCATGTATCAGATTTGACTTATAGTTCAGCCGGCGTGAGGTCAACCAGATCCCTGGCTTTTTTCATAGCCTCCTCTTCTGTCTTTCCGCCCATGGGTACACGTTTTAATTTTCCATGAGGATCCGTAAGATCGAATGAATAGTAACCACACACAAACTCGCACGTATGAACCCTGATATTCCAACCTTTATAGGTAGTCAAATTTTTGCCGCTCATGGTATTTCTCCTGTCTTATTAGGAAGGATATCCTGCTGCCTAAAAATATAAGTCCCCTCAATTGAGTTGCAAATAATTATCAAAACCATGAGTGGCTAAGGATTAGGATTCCCGTAAAATACGCCGGCATCTGGATCCGCGTCAGAACCGAAGAGCAGGAACAAGGAGAGAACCCGGAAAACCACTTGGCTTTCGCTGAATGGGAACGCTCGGAAATCTCTGCCCGGCTGGCCGCATCTGTCTAGTTGTGCCGCCAAAGCATAGTTATTCGCTCCAAGCGAAAACGAATTTGTACCCCATTTTGTCCCCCAACAACTTCAAGGCAACAAAAAAGGGGTTATGAATTGCTCATAACCCCTTGATATTACTGGTCGGAACGAGAGGATTTGAACCTCCGGCCTTTATGTTAACTCTCTGTTTTCACAATTCAATATTTTCTACTGTGATACCGTTGTTATACGTGCTTAGTTTTCCATCTCGCTGCGTTGCTTGTTTGAGTAAATTTTTTGCCCGCTTTCGTTTACCCAGGTGTAGACCTTTACGTCCTGGGTATGCTGTCTCTGTGTCCTGGTCGTTTCCTGTCGAGGAGTGTGGTTGTTTACTCTAGTCAATGTCGCTTCAGCTCTTTTTATAATTTCGTCGTCTTGCGATGCTGTTATTCGTTCTTCAGGTATTATCTGTGCCACGGGTTCTTCTGCTATTTCCTGATTTCTATTTCTTGAATGCCATGCCACGGCCAGCACACCTATACAGAGCAGTATCGCTCCATATTTTATGAGTGGCCGAAAGTCATAGCTCCAGGTAACGTTAGACTTTGATACCGTACCGTATTGCGCTCTTGACCTTCTGTATTTCGGTTTGCTCAGATCCTGCTTTTTGTCATCGGGAAATAAGTTTGAATTGAAGACGGCCATAGATTCACCCTACTTTATAATTTTTAGTAGTTTCTTCCTCTTTTTCTATTTCCCATTCTTTATAACTGGGGATACTTATTTGCAGCTGGTGTTTAAACCATATTTCTTTTTCTTTCTTCGTTCCGTCCATTTCGTCAAGCCATTCTTCGAGTCTATCAAAAATTTTGTATTTTCTTTCTTCTGTCTCTCCTGTTCGTTTTGGTCCCTTTCCTGTCATTATCCAGTCGGTTGATAGGTTGTATTTTTGTCCAAGTATATAAGCCCAATTTGCTGGAAATTGATTTTTTGACTTTCCTGCTAATATTGCCGTATGGCTTTTCTTCATAATTTCAGCAAGTTGCCTTAAGCTTTTTATTCCAGTCTCAGCTTTAATTCTTTCAAAAATTGTTTCAAATATTTCCACGGTCTCTTTTTCTTCCATTTTTTCTTGACTGGTATAATTTTATGCCATATATACCCAATTAATGGTCAATAAATATTCCATAAACTAACTGACTAACCTATTCTCTTAAGAATCTGCCAAGGCTTAAAATGAGTAGCATTAACCCATTCCCTACCCTGCTTTCGATCATTGCGGAACAGCATGCCTCTCTCTCTCATATTCACGAGGCCATAAATACCACTGTTCCGGCGATGTCATCCGGCTTTGTCATTCAAACCGCTTCCGGTTCTTTCTTCGTCTCTTCGGCCTGGGCTCATGAGTTCCAAGCTGTTGCCGATAAAATGCTTCATGAGCTGCAATACCAAGCTCAGATTAGGGCGTTATGATGACCACCTTACCCGCACATATTACCGGACCGGCTCGTTTTCCGCTGGCAGAAATGGCCGTCTTGACGTTGCAGCGCTTGTCTATTCACCGGCTACCTTTGCACCGTCTTCCTTTTCCTTATATCCCTCAATTTTACCGCTTCAACCCTCTTGTTCGGACTGTCTCTGGACTGGCACAACTTGCCAGGCCTGAGACAGTCCGAACGTATCGCCCCTAAAACAATGGAGATTTAAACCATGGCTGAACCTAACAAAAACCCCGAAACCCAGGCACCGCAGCAACCGAATTACGGCCTTTACATCATCGGCAAAATGAACGGTGTCCGCGAGTTCACCAGCAAAAAAACGGGTCAGGTCTTTCGCAACCTGCTTGTTGCTGTTCCTGGCATGGCTTCAGTTCTTCAGGTGGCCATTCCTACGAATTTCGACGTTTCTCGCTACCCACTGTTTTCTGATGTCAAATTCCCGATTGTTCAGACCGAGTTTGACGGCAAGTTCACTGGCTATCGGTTGGCCTGATCATGACCGCTGACGACATCACCACTCTCTTCTCTATTTTGAGAGAGATTCAGTCGTCTTTGTATTGGTGTGCAACCTTATTGGCTCTTTGTGTCGGTCTCTTGGCCGCCAATATCTTTGCATCAACAGTTTCATTAAAACTCGGACGTTGAACCATGAGCGAATTTGATTTCATCGGCCTGTTTGGTGGCTCATTCGCCTTTGGTCTCTCCCTCTGGGTCACTGCATCTGGTCTGCAACTGGTCTTTAACTATTTGCGGACCATTATTTGGCTGTAAACGGGCTCTAAGCCTAAACGGGCATTTCGCCCAATCTTAACCATAATTGGAGGAAAAGTCATGCTGAGTGCAGACGATTTCACTTCTGCCACCACTGCAGTTACTTCCACTATTGCTCTTGCCATCGCTGGCGGCATGGGCATTTACGGAAGCATCAAGGGTGTGCATGTGGGCCTGGCCATGTTTGGCCGCCTCATCTCGGGGCGCTAATCATGGTGCTACCGACCATTTCATTTCTTGACATGGCTACGGTGGCCCACCAGTGGGTTGTCACCGCTCTTGGGGGTATGATTGGGTTTTTCGGTCTAGCTCTCGGGGCGGTGGCAGCTTTGCGCGTTTTCTCTCGCTTTATGGTGTCCCGCTAATGTCCTCGATCGAATGCTTCAGTGGCGCTCTCGGCAATGGGAAGAGCGTCATTGTCAACAGTATCGCTTTCAAACATCTCAAGCGCGGCGGTGTTCTTGGCCTCAATTATCCCTTGGTTGATGACTGGGCCATCAAATATGCCACTCGTACACTGCCGCTCTATGTTTCTGATCAGCAGATTCTTGATAAGGCTGTCGAGTATTACGAACGCGTTTTCCGCTTCGGCTCGATTCAGTCTTGCTATGATTTTTCCGAAAAGGTCGCTCAACTCGCCACCGGCAAACAGGCCAAGACCCGCGAAGAGTGGGGTCTCTTGGTCATTGACGAGGCCAGTCTCTATTTCAACGCTCGTGAATTTCGGTCAAACCGCAACACTGATTACATTCAGCTGTTCATCAATGTGCGTAAACTGAAGATCAAAGTTTTCCTGATGACGCATTGCCCTGAGGATATTGATAAACAAATCCGGGGCAAAATTGATGCTGTCACTTATTGCCGCAACATGCAGAAGCGGCGCTTCTTGGGCTTCCCTCTCGAGATTTTCTATAAAACGCCCAAGTTTCGTACCCAGTCAATCGTCATCGGTGATGGTGCTTTCAAAGGCATGATCGAGGATAAACAGACCTATTCCCTCGACCTGACTACCTGTGACCTCTTCGACACGTTCCAGCTCTTTAAGGATGACGAGCTTGGTCACGAGTTCCCCTTGTCTCACCAGGGCAAACACCCGCAGGAATATTTCAAGACTGCCGCACAAAAACGCGCTGAAGAGATGGCCGCAATCACCGAGTCAGTCCGCGATTCTGTCCAGACTATCTATTACCCCATAAATCAACCCTGTGATTATGCATCGATCAAATAAAAACATACTCATTTTCCTTGTGTCTTTTCTGGTTACCGGCCTGCTTATTTTGGCTGCTGACCGCTGGGCCGAAGGTGCTGAGTCTACATCCACGGTAACAACGGCTGCAGCTCCTGTTGCTACCACACCGGCTGCCGCTCCTGTTCAGGAGTCATCTCCCGTGAAAAGTGACTCTGCAAATATTGTGGTGGGTTATTCGACTGCGCTTGCCAGGCATTATCAGACTGGCGCCCCTATTGCCGCCGCTCCTGTTCAGCATCCTTGCAAGACTCGTCCTTGCTCTGTCGCGCTCTCTGTGTGTTCTCGCTCCTGCTCTGAGCGTGGCGGCTTGTATACCTTTTCCTGCATGGCTCCTGAGTTTCAGCCCTTCAGTCGACATGAAAAATGCGTCTGTGCGGATGAGGTGCGCTGATGTTTAAAAAATTCGTCGCTATTCTCACCTTAACATCATTTCTCTTTTTCAATCCGACTCAATCGAAAGCTTTTGTCTTTGTCCCTGTCCTTGTCGCTGCCGCTGCTATTGGCGCCGTCATGCTCACCTCTGCCGCCGGTACGC
>DAIODL010000052.1:0-10663 GCA_036746815.1 Desulfobulbus sp. | reverse complement strand
ATGCATCCAAAAACGAACAATGGACATCTGCGGTTTCAGGTACATGGGAATGGCTGCGTGTTTTCAGGCATTGGTTTTCGACTGGCGCAAAATGGCCATAATTACCAGGCGCCGCATGATCTGGTTTTTCATTTGAAGCGTTCCTGGTTTCACGGCGTGGAGCAGGAACAAATCCAGGCCACCCATGTCCTATCGTTCTGATATTTCAGGCATTATAAAAATTTAACATAATATATATTATGCGACATTATGGAACCAGGTAAATCAGCATCTCACTCCAGATATATATTGTGCGCTTCTGATTCTTGCTTCCGGTCGCTTCGCTTTTGCTAACCTTTTCCTTTGTTGAGTAACGCTTATGAATCGTGACATCTATCAGGAACCGCTTGTTTCCCGTTATACCAGCCGTGCCATGCAGGAACTCTTTTCCGAGCGGTTTAAATTTACTCAGTGGCGTAAATGCTGGGTCGCACTGGCTGAGGCGCAGCATGAACTGGGCCTGGCCGCGGTTACTGCGGATATGGTTGCTGAACTCAAAGCCAATGTGGAAAACATTGATTTTGATGTGGCCGCGGCCAAGGAACGCGAAATCCGGCATGATGTCATGGCCCATGTCTTTGCTTATGGCAAATGCTGCCCCCTGGCAGAGCCGATTATCCATCTGGGCGCCACTTCCCAGTTCGTGGTGTGCAACACGGATCTGTTTGTGCAGAAACAGGCTCTCAAGCTGATTAAAAAATCATTGGTGCAGGTTATCAATCAATTGGCAAATTTTTCCCGCACATATAAGGATCTGGCCACTCTTGGCTATACGCATTACCAACCTGCCCAACCGACAACAGTTGGCAAGCGCAACACTCTGTATATACAAGACCTGTTAATGGATCTTGCCTATATCGAGCAGCTTGAAACGCAGGTAAAAGCTCGTGGTGCCAAAGGAACCGTGGGTACGCAGGCCACCTTCATTGAACTTTTCAATGGAGATCATGAAAAGGTGCGTGCTCTGGATCGGCTGGTGGCCAAAAAACTTGGGTTTGATCAGGTATTCGCGGTGACCGGGCAGACCTATCCCCGCAAGCTCGATATGAAAACAGCGGAAACCCTGGCTGGTATCGGTGCCTCTGCGCATAAATTCGCCGTGGATCTGCGGCTGCTCTCCAACCTCAAGGTGCAGGAAGAACCCTTTGAAAGCAAGCAGGTGGGCAGTTCGGCCATGGCCTACAAACGAAACCCCATGCGCAGTGAACGCATGACCGGTCTTGCCCGCAAACTCATGGGGCTGCCGGTCAACTTCGCTGCCACGGCAGCGAATCAGTGGTTTGAACGGACACTTGATGACTCGGCCATTCGCCGTATGGACATCCCTCAGGCCTTTCTGCTTACGGATGCAATCTTAAGAATTTATAACAACATTACAAAGGATATGGTTGTTTATCCGAAACAAATTGAAAAACATCTTCGTGAAGAACTGCCCTTCATGGCCACGGAGAAAATCCTCATGGCCTGTGTGGAACGCGGTAAGAGCCGTCAGGAGATGCACGAGGTGATTCGTGAACATTCGGTTGCAGCCGGCTTTGATGTCAAAAACAAGGGCGTTGCCAACAACCTTTTGGAGCGCCTTGCTGCGGATGATCGTGTCCCCTTCTCTGCTGGCGATCTGGAAGCCATGATTGGTGATTATCAGCAGTTCACAGGGCGTGCCTCCATGCAGACTGTCGAGTTTCTTGACGAAGAGGTCGCGCCGGTGCTGGACAAGTATAAGGATCTGCTGGGTGATGTCGATTCCACACTCTCTGTCTGAGTCCATGAAAAAACCGGTACTGGTGCAGTGGTTTCTGCGGATTCGGCCGGAGAAGATCAGCTGGCTCCGTTTTATTCTGGAAGGATATGACGGGCTGGCTGTGCTCTCCACCATGGATGCACGTCTGGGGCTGGTGCGGCTGCAGACACTTGATTGTCGGTTCCGGGAAACTATGTTGCTTGTCGCAGCATTGGCCTGCGATTTAACCCTCTACCCACCTGTATTACTCAATAATGCCAACTAATCGTTTTCATGAGTAAGTATTTATATATAAAAACCTTTGGCTGTCAGATGAACGAGCGTGACTCGGAAATCATCGAACAGATGCTGGCCCGAGACGGCTATGCATCGGTGGATTCACCGGAACAGGCTGATGTGATTATGCTCAACACCTGCAGTATCAGGGAAAAGGCGGAGCAGAAAGTATTCAGTTTGTTGGGGCAGTTGCGTGAGGAAAAGAAACGTAATCCTGATCTGTTACTTGGCGTGGCCGGTTGTGTAGCCCAGCAGGAGGGTGAGCAGATTTACGCGCGCATGCCGCACGTTGATTTCATTATCGGCACTCAGCAGATGTACCGGTTGCCGGAAATGCTTGACCGGTTATCCAATAAAACCACCTCGCGTGAGATTGCAATTGACCTGGAAGATGCTTTTGTCATTCCACCTTTCCAGAAATTACTGGAAGCCGCTCCGCCCACTCCTGTTGCGCAGGCATATACCCGCTTTGTCACTATCATGCAGGGGTGTAACAACTTCTGCAGTTACTGTGTGGTTCCTGGTACACGTGGTCGCGAAGTAAGCCGTCCTGTCAGTGACATACTTGAAGAAGTTAAGATTCTGGTTGAACGTGGTGCCCGTGAGATTACGCTGTTAGGTCAGAACGTCAACTCGTATGGCCAGACCAACGCGGTGGCTGATCATGAAGTGAGCTTTCCCATGCTGCTGCGCCAGGTGGCTGCCACCCCCGGACTCAAACGTTTGCGGTTCACTACCTCACACCCCAAGGATCTGACTGATGAGCTGATGCGCTGTTTTGCAGAGGTGGAAGTGCTCTGCCCGCACTTTCACCTGCCGGTACAGTCAGGTTCTAATGCGGTCTTAAAGCGAATGAACCGTAAGTACACCGTGGAAAGCTATCTGGAGAAGGTGGCAAAGCTGCATGAGTACCGGCCGGATATTGCTCTGGCCACAGATATTATTGTCGGTTTCCCCGGCGAAACAGACGCGGATTTCCAGGCCACCATAGATCTACTTGAGCAGGTGCGTTATCACGGCTCGTTCTCCTTCAAATACTCTGACCGGCCGCATACCAGGTCGCTCACCTTCACGGACAAAGTTCCTGAAAAGGTGAAAAGTGAGCGGTTGCAGATTTTTCAGCAGCGGCAGGATGAGATATCACTTGATCGTAATAACGAATCGTTATATCAGATTGTTGATGTAATGGTTGAACATGTGCATGCGGAATCCATCAAAGCCCGTTCCGGAAAAAATCAAGTGGTTCATATAGCCGCTTCCAATCAACCGCTCGTACCCGGTGATATTGTGCGGGTGCATATTAATTTTGCGGGTAAACATTCCTTGAAGGGCACGCTTGTGGCCTAGTCTTTTGCGAAGTGCGTTTATGATCGACTTGCATACTCATACCTTTTTCAGTGACGGCGCGCTGGTCCCTTCAGAGCATGTACGCCGGGTCGAGCAGATGGGATATCAGGCTGTTGCCATTACCGATCATGCTGACTCCTCTAATATTGATATCCTCATTCCCCATCTTATCCGCGTTGCCAGAGACCTGAATGCGGTCAACCGCACACGTCTCATTGTGGGCGTGGAATTGACCCATGTGCCGCCGGCGCTCATTGGCCCGTTGACGAAAGAATCCCGCGCTCTTGGTGCACAGCTCGTTGTGGTACACGGCGAAACGCCGGTTGAACCAGTGTTGCCAGGTACCAACCTGGCAGCCCTTGAGGCGGGTGTGGACCTGCTGGCGCATCCTGGGTTTATCACCGAGGAGCAAGCACTGCTTGCCGCCAGGAAAGGTATTCTCCTGGAACTTTCCGGACGAAAAGGCCACAGCCTGACCAACGGTCATGTAGCAAAAATGGCGCAACGAACCGGTGCCAAATTGGCCATCAACGCCGATGCCCATGAGCCGGATGATTTCATGACAGCCGAGCGGGCACAGAAGGTGGGACTGGGTGCGGGCTTATCGCTTGAGGAATATCAGCAGGTGCGCCGTAACATGGAAGAACTGGCAAACCGCCTTCCTCCCCTCCCCTGAGTGTGAGTAGCGAATATTATGACACAACCTGCCCGTCTGGTGGAGATTAACACCCCCTTTATTGAATTGGACAAACTGCTGAAGCGGGAAAATTTGACTGCAAGCGGCGGTGAAGCCCGCTATGTCATTACCGAGGGAATGGTGCGGGTAAACGATGCTGTTGAAACCCGTAAGAGGAAAAAAATCTACCCGGGCGATGTCGTGGAATTTAACGGTGAGCGGTTGCAGATACAACAAAACGCTCCGGCCACAGCAGTCGAACCGGAGCGTTTGTAATGTTTATAAGAACGAGTATAGCGATCAGCGAGTAAGTTTTGTGAGCGCCTCTTCGTAGCGCTCCTTGGTCTTGGTGAGAATATCAACCGGCAGATGCGGCGCCGGCGGTTGTTTATCCCAGGTGAGCGACGAAAGATAGTCGCGCAGAAACTGTTTGTCAAAACTCGGTTGCCCCTGGCCCGGCTTATACTCATCAAGCGGCCAGAAGCGGGATGAATCCGGGGTCAGCACCTCATCCACAAGAATCAGTTTATCTCCATCCAGTCCCATTTCAAACTTGGTGTCGGCAATAATGATACCCTTGGTAAGGGCATACTCCGCGGCCCGCTCATAGAGTTTTATGCTGGCGGATTTCATCTGTGCGGTCAAATCCTTGCCCACCAGTTCCTGCATCCGCTCCACGGAAATATTCTCGTCATGAAGCCCCTGCTCCGCCTTGGTTGAAGGGGTAAACAGGGTTTCCGGGAATTTTTCCGACTCGCGCATACCGGCCGGTAATGTATATCCGCACACAGTGGTGTTCTTTTTGTACGCGCTCCAGAAAGAGCCTGAGATATAACCACGCACAATGCACTCGATAGGCACAACGTTGGTCCGCTTCACCAGCATGGAACGGCCTTCCAGCTGATCCCGGTACTGATGGCAGATCTCCGGGAACTGATCCACATCCGCGGTAATCAGATGATTGGGGATGATGTCGCCCAACAGCTTGAACCAGAATAGAGAAATTTCGGTGAGCATCTTGCCCTTACCGGGAATAGGCTCAGCCATGATCACGTCATAGGCGGAAATGCGGTCCGTGGCCACCATTAAGAGCTTATCCGGGTGGCCTGGAATTTCATACATATCACGGACCTTGCCACGATTCAGCAGGTGCAGGTTCGGGCACTGGGTGGCAGTAACAGCCGTACTCATTTGTTGTACTCCTGAAACAAAGGTTTGATGAAAAAAATATTATAGCGCTACTGTGGTCACTTTGGAGCGAAAAAGCAATCGTGATTCAATAGCGGTTGGATAAACGGTGCTGTCAGATTTTGATCCGTTTAACTCTTTGCAAAACAAAATTAAAATCGCTTGATTTTACTCATTTTTTCTTGGATCTGGTGATGTGTTTCAGCCGCACCAGTTCCGGGCAGGCTTTGTTAGTGTAATCCGTAAGTTCCGCAACCAAAGAGCCCAGGGCAATGCGGGAACGAATTTCCACCGGTACCCGGCAGCGGTCGTCAGTCACCCACAAAAGCGTGCTGCCGCTCTTTTCATACAATCCCTTAAACTGCAAACGCGGTTCGATTTTCAGGGTCTGGCGTTTCCCGAAAATCGAGTCAAGCTCTTCCCGTTTCAAGAGATACACCCTCACCTCATGCCGTTTTTCATCGGCAAAGGTAGGCACGACAATGGGTTCGTTTATCTGAAGCGATAGGGCCCGGGTGATGATAAACGAGGCAAATTCGTTGTACGCCTTACCCACGAGCGCAAAGGTCTGTATGGGATTTTTGTTTTTCTGGTACCGAACCTGTTGCTGCTGCTGATCATACTCGGTAACCCGCGTGGTCAGGTGATGACGATGCCCTTCTCTCTGGATTACCTCATAGCGGGTCGGCAGTTTCATTGCTCCATCAACAGTACAGCGGAACTGGTCGTCAATAGGATAAAAAGTGGCAAGCGCCCCATAATCCTTTACATGGGCGGAGATCACATACCCTGTTGCCGGTGCGGCTGCAGGACGAATCTCCATCAGGATGTCACCGATCTTCAGACCACCACTCCAGGAAACCGTGTAGTGCAGGGTTTCATTTCCCGAAAAAATAGCGTCCAGGGTTTCCGGACGAACCTGACCAGGCTGCAGCTCAATCACTGGGTCAGCCCAAGCTGGGCAGATCAGGAACCCGAGCACCATGCATGTGCAGACCATGCGTTTTAGAAAAAAAGCCGGGCGCATATCAGGCTCCTGTGGCCAGTGACAGCCAGGTAGCTCCAAAAAGCGTGAGTGAGATAAGCCCGTTCATGGAGAAAAAAGACTGGCGGATCCGGGAGAGGTCCTGTGGGCTGACAATCATGTGCTGGTATAACAGAGCAGCCGCGGTGACGGCAACACCCAGAAAATACCACCAGTTCAAATGCATGAGAATGCCGGCCAGGGTAAAGAGGACAAAAGCCAGCGCGTGGAATATGCCCGCAATACGGAAACTGTTGTGGCGTCCAAAAATAGCAGGCATGGAAAAAAGTCCGGCCCCTTTGTCAAAATCAGCGTCCTGGCAGGCATAGACGCAGTCAAAACCAGCGACCCAGAAGAGCACTCCCAGCGACAGCACCCATGGATACCCGTGCAGGCTGGCAGCCACTGATACCCAACCACCAAGCGGAGACATGGCAAGCGCCACGCCGAGCACCACGTGGCAGAGCCAGGTAAAGCGTTTGGTAAGTGAATAAAACAGGGTCAGTCCCAAGGCGATAGGCGCGATTTTCAAAGCCAGCGGGTTCAGCATGAAGCAGGCAAAGAAAAAAAGCAGACTTGCACCAATCACCATCAGCCATGATTGCCAGAGCGTCACTTCACCAGCGGGAATGGCCCGGTTTGCGGTACGCGGGTTGGCCGCGTCAAAGCGAAAATCCGCAATGCGGTTAAACGTCATGGCGCTGGTGCGCGCACCCACCATGGCCAGAACCACCCAGAAAAAGACCCTGAATTCAGGTATGCCGCGTCCTGCCAGAAACGCGCCCATGAGGGCAAAAGGCATGGCAAATACGGTATGCTTGAATTTGATCATCTCCAGCAGTATGGCGATTTTTTTCCACATGATCAGATACCCTGCCAGCGTTTGATAAAGGGCGAGTCAACGGGAATACGTAACAGATCGCAAAGACGGGAGGCAAATTGACTTGCCACATCCTCTAATGTTTGCGGATGCTGGTAAAAAGTGGGGATAGGTGGACAGATAACCGCACCAGCCTCGTGTGCAGCCAGCATGTTTTTAAGATGCGTATGATTAAATGGAGTTTCGCGGACTGCCAGCAACAAGGGCCGCCGCTCCTTGAGGGTCACATCCGCTGCCCGATGCAGCAGGTTCCCGCAATAGCCACCTGCAATCGCCGCCAGACTGCCTGCAGTACAGGGCAGCACCACCATGGCATCATACCGGGCAGAGCCGGATGCAGGCGGCGCGGTGAAGTCATCAACAGCAAACCACTTGTGCACCTGCGGAAAATCCTCTGGTTCCTTACCCAGTTCAAAGCTGAGCACCTGCTGACCTGCGTCGGAAATGATCCCATGAACCTCAATCTGCGCTGCGGAGAGCAGGTCCAGAAAGGCCGGGACATAGAGCATCCCGGTTGCTCCAGTAATACCCAGGAGAATTTTTTGACAAAGAACCATACCTTAAATCTTAACTCCACGATAAATAGAGACAATCCCAAACGTTAAAGGAATGCGGGACACCTGGTGAAACCCTGCCTCCCGCATCATCTCCATAAGTTCTTCCGGGGCGTAAAAGGCGGCAATGGAAGATGCCAGGTATTGATACGCCTCCTTGTCACCGGAAATGAGTCCCGCAACGAACGGCAATACCCGGTTGAGATAAAAATTATACACCGGCTTGATAATGGGGTTGGTTGGCCGGGAAAACTCAAGAATAAGCAGGCTGCCGCCAGGCTTGAGGGTGCGGTACATCTCTCTAAGTCCCTGTAGAGTTTTGGAAAGATTGCGCACGCCAAAGGCCACGGTGCAGCCCCAGAAACTGTTATCCGGCGCGGGCAGCACCTCGCCATCACCACAGACCGGATAGATGCGACCGCGACGTTCATCCATAGGCAATGCCCCTGCACCGGCGCGCAACATATCCTCGCAGAAATCAATGGAAAGGACTTTTCGTTTTGGTGCCTGCCGCGTTAATTCCAGGGAAAGCGGTAAGGTACCGGCACAGAGGTCCAGCACCCAGCCTTCTGGAAACTGTTTGAGTAACCTGGTGGTGCGCCAGCGCCAATACCGATCAATTTGCAGGGATAAAAGTGAATTCAGCAGATCGTAACGGCCGCTGATCGAGGAAAATTTTGAACGAACAAACTCCTTTTTTTCCTCGGGGGGCGGTAAATGCTCCTGCATACGGCGTTTGACTTCCCGTAATCGGGAATCCTCCTGTTCAAGAAAATATTTTGAGCGGCAACACTCCAGCGGGAGCTTCGCCACGATCCATCAGATACGTGAAATACTTTTCCAGCGCCTGTTGCTTGATGGGCGTCAGGTCGTGTTCAATGCCCATGAGATACCGCGAACAGGCTTCGCAGTCCATGGGAATGCGGCGCGCTACCCGGTCGCAGATCTCGGCCATGCGGTTGCAGCCCTCCTCGCGGCAGTTCACCAGTGCCTGACGTACCTTGCGCGCGGCCTCAGCCTGTGTGGCCAGAAAAGGTTCACGGATCACGCATACCGAAAACACAAAAGGCAGACCAGTTGCCTGATGCCAGCTTTCCCCAAGATCAAGCTGCACGGGGTAACGTTTTTCCACATTGAGCCGCAGGGCATCGTCACCAATAGCCAGCACCGCGCTGGCCTCTCTGTTCAGAGGTTCAGGATACACCAGACCGATCTCATAACGAGGGCGGACATGATAAAATTCTTCGAGAATAATCTTCACCAGCCGGATAGAGGTATCGGACTGGCCGGTGAGCATGACAAGTTTTCCGTCCAGCTGCCGCGGATCCACCTTGGAAAACAGAAAGACCGAGCCTACCGGGCCTGTGGCGCTGATGGAGAGATCGGCAAGAATTTGATACCGCTCCGGATGCAGGGCATAGGCAAAGGCGGACACAAAACCCATGTCAATCTTATCCTCAGCAAGCAGCAGGTTGAGCTGGTGGGGATTTTCCTCAATCACCTGCCAGTCAGCTGGAAAAGAACGCTCTTTCCATACCTCGTAGATCGGGGCAACATTGATGTAATTGACCATGCCGATGCGGACCATCACTCCCCTCCTTCACAGGTTATCCGGTTCGGATATATGGATGTTGAGGCAGTGACCAGATACTGCATGAGCTGATCAGCGGTGTTCATCTGCCCCGGCAGCACCACTTCCAATATATCTGCTCTTTTCCCCGGCGCCAGTGCGCCCCAATGTTCTGCCACATTGAGTGCTTCGGCTCCTCCCCGGGTAGCCATGGCAAAGATGCTGGCAGCAGGTATTCTGGGAAAGGATTCAGCCAGCAGTGCCATTTCCCTCCATAGCGAAAGCTCAGGGTTGCTGGCAATACTGTCCGTACCCAGCGCCGGCAGCAGTCCGGCATCCAGATACCTGTCAACCGGGGCCAACCCCACCTGGAGATACTGGTTACTCCCAGGGCACAAACAAATTTTGACTTTTTTTCGCTTTATTATCTGAATTTCTTCATCATCTACATGCACTGCATGCACGCATAGTGTGCGTTCATCCAAGACCTGCAGCGAGTCCAGATAACGAATGGAACCGGGCCTGCCCTGCGGCTGAAACGAGCCATCCCAGAAGCCACGTCTGCGGACAAAATCCACCATTTCTCCGTTCCCCTGGCTGAGCATATCGTTTTCTGCAGCAGGTTCGGCAACGTGAATGGGCCAGACCTGGTTGTGGTGGCGGGCACGTTCTTTAAGCGCCAGCAGCAACTGTGGGTGCGTTGAATAGGGAGCGTGTCCCGCACAGCGAACAGAAGCGGGTTCCGCAGCAAGCCTCTGCAGATTTTTTTCCAGCGTGAAAGCCGCAAGTCCAAGATATTCTTTGTAGGCCAGCAGCAGACCGGGAAAAGTCGCAACCAGTTGCTGGTTTAACGCAGTGTTACCGATATCCGCCACAACACTTACGCCTGTGAGGTACTGTGCGTGCAGCAATTTTTTTGCTGCCGCCTCGATTTCAGGGCCTCCGGAACCAAAATGACTGCGTAATTCCAGCTGTTCGGTGATCCAGCCGGTAAAACTGCTCGTCAGGGGCACAGCTGACAACTCCGCCAGATGCGAAAGCTCCAGATGGATATGGGCGTTGATAAGCGCTGGTGTAAGCGCGGCCTGCGGATGATGGATCTGCCTGGCCTCAGGAAACTGCTGCCGTAAAGCTGCCGCTGCTCCAACAGCCAGAACCACGCCCTGATGCACCACAATACCACCATCAGCAAGCACGGGTTCCGCCACGGGAACAACCCATGGCGCCGTATGGAGCTGGGGAGCAGCCATCAGACCAGGGTATAATCCATCAACCGTTGCTGCGGCCTGAAACCAGCATCACTGACCAAATGCCGGATTTCTTTTTCAGAGAGACGGAAACGTACCCCGGCAGCGGCCACCACGTTTT
>DAIODL010000051.1:0-10748 GCA_036746815.1 Desulfobulbus sp. | reverse complement strand
ATGAAGAGCGGCGGGCAAAAATCACCGATCCCATCCGCGGCATGCACATGATCGGGCTTTCTGTGGCTACCAGCTTGGACGCATTAGCCGTGGGGTTGAGCCTGGCTCTGCTGAATGTGAAGATCTGGATACCGGCCCTAGTTATAGGGCTTGTGGCCAGCGGTTTTACCGTGGTGGGCCTTTTTCTGGGTACCCGGGCGGGACAGCGCTGGGGCCGCAGGGTCGAGGTGGCGGGCGGAGTGATTCTCCTTGCTATCGGCGTCAAGGTGCTTTTTTAAGCGGGCCCCTTTTTGGGGTGTATCCCCTGCAGTGGGAGCAAGGCGGTGAAATCTCTTTGCAAACCACCTGTTTTTTTTGTAACACTTGTTTTTTTACCCGTAAGGGCACGGACATGATCGGGTGTGCACCCCGTTACAGTGGCGTCGGTGTCGCTTGCGGATTACCAGGAACAGCACGATGAAAAAACACCTATTGGCCTTAGGCGATTTTACCCGCGAAGAGCTGCGCGGTCTCATTGACCGGGCGATTGTGTTGAAAAAAGAACGCAAACAGGGCATTCGCCACCAGCAGCTTGCCGGCCGCACCATCAGTCTCATTTTTGAAAAGCCCTCCACCCGCACCCGCGCCTCCTACGAGGCAGCCATGTACTCCCTGGGCGGGCAGGTGATTTTTATGTCCACCAAGGACTCGCAGCTGGGCCGCGGGGAACCGCTCAAGGATACAGCCCGGGTGCTGGACCGTTATGTGGATGCCATAGTCATCCGTACATTTGGGCAGGAGATTGTAGAAGAGCTGGCCAGATATTCCTCTGTGCCGGTGATCAATGCGCTGACGGATCTCTTCCATCCCTGCCAGCTGCTCAGCGACATGATGACCGTGCTGGAAAAAAAAGGCTCGCTTGAGCATCAGCAGACCGCGTGGATTGGCGACGGCAACAACATGGCCAATGCCCTCATTCAGGCGGCAGCTATTTTTGGCTTCCCGCTGCGTCTGGCCTGTCCGGAAGGTTTTACTCCCAATCAGGCGGTGCTTGATGACGCTCTGGGCCGCTGCACCCAGCCCATTGAGGTGGTGCGTGACCCGGCAGAGGCGGTGAAGGGCGCGGATGTCATTAATATCGACGTATGGGCCTCCATGGGGCAGGACTCGGAGCAGCAGGAGCGCATGGGCGTATTCAAGAATTACCAGTTGAATGCCGAGCTTCTGGCCCTGGCCAAGAAGGACGCCATTGTCATGCACTGTCTGCCCGCGCACCGCGGCGAGGAAGTGACTGAAGAAGTGCTTGAAGGGCCGCACAGTGTGATCTTTGATCAGGCGGAAAACAAGATGCATATGCACGCAGCGATTCTGGAACATTTCATCCTGGGCGTGTGAACAAGAGAAAAGGTCTTCTGGACCAAAGAGTGAGATTATGCCAGTGAACAAAATTGTGCTCGCCTATTCCGGCGGGTTGGATACTTCGGTGATTTTGAAGTGGTTGTCCAATGAATACGGTTGTCCGGTGGTGGCTTATTCCGCCGATATCGGACAGGTGGAGGACTGGGACGCGGTGCGGGCCAAGGGTATGGCCACCGGTGCCGCCAAGGTGGTGATTTCTGATCTGCGCGAGGAGTTTGCCCGCGACTACATCTTTCCCGCCTTCCGCGCCAATGCCATCTACGAAGGTTCCTACCTGCTGGGCACCTCGCTGGCCCGGCCGCTGATCGCCAAGGAACAGGTGCGTATCGCCGCTGAAGAGGGTGCCGACGCGGTGAGCCACGGCGCCACCGGCAAAGGAAATGATCAGGTGCGTTTTGAGCTGAGCTATATCGCCCTCAATCCCAAATTGACCATCATCGCACCCTGGCGTATGTGGGATCTGCATTCCCGTAACAAGCTGGTTGCCTATGCCAAGGAGCACAACATCCCGGTGCCGGTGACCAAGAAGAATCCCTACAGCTCGGATGAGAATCTGCTGCACATCAGCTATGAGGGCGGCATTCTCGAGGACCCGTGGAACGAGCCGGATGAGGATATGTTCAAACGCACCGTTGCACCTGAGAAGGCGCCGGACAAACCCACCTACATCGAAATCGATTTCGTGCAGGGTTCGCCGGTGGCCATTGACGGCGAAAAGTTGTCTCCGCTGGGCGTGATGGTGAAACTCAACGCCCTGGGCGGTGCCAACGGCATCGGCCGGCTTGATATGGTGGAGAACCGGTTCGTGGGCATGAAGTCGCATGGGGTGTACGAGACCCCCGGCGGCACCATTCTCCGCGCCGCGCACCGGGATCTGGAGACCATCACTCTGGACCGCGAGGTGATGCACATCCGCGATTCCCTGGTGCCGCAGTATTCACAGCTCATCTACAACGGCTTCTGGTTCTCGCCGGAGATGGAGCTCCTGCAGCGCACCATGGATGACGCCCAGGCCACGGTCAACGGCACGGTGCGCTTGAAGCTCTACAAGGGCAACTGCACCCCGGTGGGCAGGAAGTCGGATAATTCCCTGTATTCGCAGTCCTTTGCCACGTTTGAGGAAGACGAGGTCTACAATCAGGCTGATGCCACCGGCTTTATCCGCCTCAATGCCCTGCGTCTGCGCATTCAAGCCTATCAGCGGAACAAATGATGGGCTCTGACCACAAAAAATCCGATAAACTCTGGGGCGGCCGCTTCTCCGAGGCGACCGCCGCCTCGGTTGAGGCCTACAGTGCATCGATCCAGTACGACGGGCGGCTGTATCACCATGACATCATGGGCTCCAAGGCGCACGCGCGCATGCTGGCCCGTCAGGGACTGATCACGGACGCGGAGTGCGCGGCTATTCTTGAGGGGCTCACCGCGATTGAGGCGGAAATCGACCGGGGCGAGTTTGTGTTCAAGTCCGAGCTTGAAGATATTCACATGAATATCGAAAAGGCGCTGACCGACCGCATTGGTGCGCCCGGCGCCAAGCTGCACACGGCGCGCAGCCGCAACGACCAGATCAATCTGGACTTCCGGCTGTATCTGCGCGATCAGGTGGATGAGCTTGATACGCTGCTTATCTCGGTGCAGCAGGCCTTTGCCCGCAAGGCGCGCAAATACCTGGGTACGGTCATGCCCGGCTACACGCATATGCAGCGGGCGCAGCCGGTGCTGCTCTCCCATCACATGCTCGCCTATGTGGAGATGTTCGGGCGGGATCGGGAGCGGCTTATCGATTGCCGCAAGCGGATTAATATCCTGCCCCTGGGCGCGGCGGCCCTGGCCGGTACGGGCCTGCCCATTGACCGGCAGTTCGTGGCCGAGCAGCTGGATTTTCCGGCCATTACCGCCAACTCTATGGACACCACCGGTGACCGGGATTTCGTGCTGGAGACGCTTTTCTGCCTGAGCACCATCCAATTGCATTTAAGCCGTCTCTCTGAAGAGCTGGTGCTGTGGTCGTCCAAGGAATTTGATTTTGTGCGCATCGGTGATCGCTACTGTACCGGTTCCTCGATCATGCCGCAGAAGAAAAATCCGGATATTCCGGAGCTGATGCGGGGCAAGACCGGTCGCATCGCCGGTGCCTTGATGGCGCTGATGATGACGGTCAAGGGGTTGCCGCTCACCTACAACCGGGATCTGCAGGAAGACAAGGAAGAAACCTTTGACGCCCTGGACACGGTGAAGGCGAGTCTGTCGATCACCGCCGAACTGCTGGACAACACCGAGTTCAATGTGGAGCGGCTGCGCGCGGCCACGGTGGGTGGTTTCATGACCGCCACGGATCTGGCCGACTACCTGGTAAAGAAGGGCATGCCTTTTCGCCAGGCGCACGGCGTGGTGGGACATGTCGTTGCTCTGTGCCAGGAACGGGACTGCGAGTTGACGGATCTGAGTCTGGCTGAATTGCGGCAGTTTTCCGATCTGATTGGCGAGGATATTTTCGCGGTGCTTTCGGTGGACGGCTCGGTGAACAGCCGTCTTTCCGCTGGGGGGACTGCGCGGTTGCGGGTTGAGGAAGCTCTGCAACTGGTGGAGCAACAGCTGGGAATGAGTGCATGATGAGACCGAAACGGACGGGTATATACCTTTGGGCGGTGGCGCTGGTCGCCGTTTTTCTGTGCAGCGGTTGCGGGTATAAGAATAAACCGGTGCCGCCGCAGCAGGTATTGCCGCAGGCCGTTGGCGATCTTCGTGCGGATGTGGATAAACGTGGGGTGACGCTCAGCTGGGGCTATCCCCGCAAGAATGTCGCCGGCGGCACCATTGAGGAGATCGACTCCTTCGAACTCTTTGAGGCAGAGGTGCCGGTGGACAGCTACTGTCCCTCCTGCCCCGTTCCCTACCGCAGCGCGGTGGAGATACCCGGCGGCGTGCTTGACCCGGATGCCGGGAAGACCGCGGTGTACGAGGTGCGCGACCTGCGGCCGGGAAATCTCTATTTCTTCAAGGTACGCAGTAAAAGCGGCTGGTGGTGGGAGTCCGGGGATTCCAATGTGGTGTCCGTGCTGTGGGAAATACCGCCCCATGTACCGCAGGGGCTGAGTGTGACTGCCGGCGATGGCAGCATCAGTCTCCAGTGGCAGCCGGTGACCACGAACCGTGATGGCAAACAGCTGAGCACGACGGCCCATTATCAACTGTACCGCAGCGTGGATGGCGGGGAAGCCGCCAAGCTTGGCAATGTGCTGGATAAAACCATCTACCATGATACGGATGTCGAAAACGGTAAAATGTACAGCTATCAGGTACAGGCGATCAGTGTCTACAAGCATGGGCAGGTGACCAGTCCCCAGACAGACGAGGTGAAAGCCACCCCGCAGGATAAAACGCCGCCGCCCGTACCCAGGCAGGTTGAAGCCTTGCGCACGGGTGAAGGAGTGAAAATATTCTGGGATACCGTGGATGCACCGGATCTGGCGGGCTACCGTATCTACCGCCGCAGCGCGGGCGCAAACGCGCCGGTCAAGGTGGGTGAGGTGAATCTGCCCGCCACCCTGTTTGTGGATGGCCAGGCACCGGCAGGAAATGTGTATTACTCGGTAAGCAGTATTGATACGCAAAATCCCGCCAATGAAAGCGCACGGTCGGCTGAGGTGCAGGCGGAATAAGCAGCAAATGGACAACATCCTTTCTTCTGAAAAAGCTCAATATCTGTAAGTGTGGCTCAAATGCAGCGAATCAAGTTCCCCATTCCGTTCTGGAAGATGAACGGAGCTGGCAATGATTTCATTCTTATTGACCACCGGCAGCCGCTCGTTCCCGTGGAGCTGATGCCCACCTTTGCACGGCTGGTGTGCAGGCGCCGTTTCTCCGTGGGCGCGGACGGACTTTTTTTCCTCGAGCCTTCCTCCAAGGCTGATTTTAGATGGCGTTTTTTCAATGCCGATGGTTCCGAGGCGGAGATGTGCGGTAACGGTGCCCGGTGTGTGGCCCGTTTTGCCTATATGAACGGCATTGCCGCGGCATGCATGCGCTTTGAAACCCTGGCTGGCATCATCGAGGCCACGGTGGCGGATACGGAGGTCACCATTTCCATGACCGAGCCCCATTCCTGGCAGTTTGATTTGGAGGTCGAGGTCTCGGGGCGGACGATTATCGTGCACAGTGTGGATACCGGCGTGCCGCATGCCGTGGTCTTTGTCGAGGATATCGACGCCACCGATGTGGTGGGCCTGGGACGGCAGCTGCGCTACCATTCGGCCTTCGCACCGGCGGGCACCAATGTGGATTTTGTCGGTATCACCGGCGATGGCCTGCGCGTGCGTACCTATGAGCGCGGCGTTGAGGATGAGACCCTGGCCTGCGGGACCGGGGTGGTGGCCAGCGCCCTGATCGCCTCCGCCAAGGGCAAGGCCGGGACATCCGTCTCCCTGTTGACCAGCGGCGGCAGTACCCTGGGCGTGCAGTTCACCCGGGCGAAGAATGGCAAGGTGCAGGAGGTACTGCTCAAGGGACCGACGGCACTTATCTACAAAGGCGAGCTCACTGCCGAGGCCCTGCAGGAGTGATGCGGCAGGCACACTGATGCGGGAGAGGCAGATTATTTTTTAAGGCAAGCGGGAAGTTTGCAAGGAGAACAGCAATGAAGCGATTTGAGGGAGCGATAACCGCCATGGTTACCCCCATGCGTGATGGCCACATTGATGAGAAGGGACTGGTCGACATGATCGAGTTCCAGATCAAGGGCGGCATTCATGGTATCGTGCCCTGCGGCACCACCGGTGAATCGGCCACGCTCAGCTTTGAGGAGCACAAACGGGTGATCGATCTGACCGTGCAGACGGTGAATGGCCGCGTGCCGGTCATCGCCGGAACAGGCGCCAACAACACCATGGAAGCCATTGAATTGACCGAATCGGCCAAGAAAAGCGGCGCCGATGCCGTGCTCTCGGTGGTACCCTACTACAATAAACCGAGCCAGGAAGGGCTATACCGCCATTTCACCTCCATTCTGGATACGGTGGATGTGCCCATGATCCTCTATAACGTGCCCGGCCGGACCGTGACCAATATGGAACCGAAAACCGTGGCCCGGCTGGCGAGCCATCCGCATGTTATTGGCATCAAGGAGGCCAGCGGCAACCTCAAGCAGATCAGCGAGATCATCAAGGTCTGCCCCAAGGATTTCATTCTCCTCTCCGGTGATGATTTCACGGCGGTGCCCACCATCATGATCGGCGGGAAGGGCGTGATTTCCGTGGTGTCCAACGTGGAGCCGGCAAAAACCGCGGCCATGATCGAAGAGGCCATGGCGGGCGATGTGGCCAAGGCGAAGGCGTTGCATTACGAGCTTTATGATCTTATGGGTGCCATGTTCTGCTATCCGAGCCCCGCGCCGGCCAAGAAGGCGTTGCAGCTGATGGGCAAAATTGCCACCTCCGAGGTGCGGCTGCCCATGACGGACATTGATGAGGCCGGGCTGGCCCGGTTGACACGGGATATGAAGGCGCTTGGTTTACTGTGAGCCAGAGCGAACGAGGAGTACAGGCATGACAAAGGTGATCGTGTCCGGTGCGGCCGGGCGGATGGGGCAACGGATTATTCACATGGTGCAGGCGCATCCGGACCTGACGCTTGCCGGTGCCTTTGAGCGGCCGGGAAGCCCGGTGATCGGCAAGGATGCCGGCGCCATCAGCGGTCTGGGAGAGATCGGCGTCACCATCACCGAAGGGATAGATTCGGTCATCGACAAGGCTGAGGTGCTGATCGACTTTACCTTCCACGAGGCCACGGTGGAGTTTGCCCGCAGCGCGGCCAGGCACGGTGTGGCCATGGTTATCGGCACCACAGGTCTGACCGGCGAAGAGCTGGCGACCATAACCGGACTTGCCCGCGAGCATTTTCCCTGTGTGCAGTCGCCCAACATGGCGGTGGGGGTGAACGTGCTTTTCAAGCTGGTGGAGAAGGCAGCCTCTGTTTTGGGCAATGACTATGACGTGGAGATTGTCGAGGCCCATCACCGCATGAAAAAAGACGCGCCCTCGGGCACGGCCCTGAAGCTGGGCCAGATTGCCGCCGCCGCGCTGCACCGGGACTGGGACAAGGTGGGCGTGATGGAGCGTCATGGCATTATCGGCGCCCGCACGGACGACGAGATTGGCATCCAGTCCATCCGCGGCGGGGATATCGTAGGCGAGCACACCGTGTATTTCGCCGGCACCGGCGAGCGGATTGAGATCACGCACCGCGCCACCAGCCGCGATAATTTCGCCCATGGCGCTGCTCTGGCCGCGGCCTGGGTCACCCGCCAGCCCAAGGGCATGTACACCATGTTCGATGTGCTGGAGCTGGACAAATTTTAAGTATTCTTCCAGCGGATCCCGGCGGATGTTGCAATACAACCGGTGCGTGTCATGAAAACATCTGATGCGCACCGGCTTTTTTTGTCTTTTCCGCACCAGGCCGTGATCGGCCTGGGGGCGAATCTGGGCAACGCGGCCGCCACCCTGATGGCGGCATGGCAGGTTATCGGCGCGCTTTCCGGTATCGCCTGCCAGTGTCTCTCGTCTCCGTATCGGAGCCGGCCGCTTGACATGGACAGCGATCATTTTTTCGTCAACGCCGTCGGCCTGCTTTTCACCTCTCTCCCTCCCCTTGAGCTGCTGCATCAGCTGCAATCAGTGGAGCATCAATTTGGCCGTGTACGCGATCCGCAAAAAAGCGGCTACCAGGACCGCACCCTGGATCTTGATCTCCTCCTTTTTGATACGCGGCGCATGCATTTGCCGGAGTTGATCATCCCGCATCCCCGCATGGGTGAGCGCCGTTTTGTCCTGGAACCGCTGGCAGAGTGCGCGGAAGAGATAACCCTTTCCCCTTTCGGGGTGCCTGTGAGCACATGGGCGCGCGAGCGGCTTTCGCTGGTACGGGAGCAGGAAGTTAGACGCGGCAGCTGGCCAGCTGAAGGCGCAGGCGTATGCTGAGGGAAGGTTTTTCAAGGCTTGGGGCACAATAGAGTTAGACATTTGCCTTCCTGTCGCTATAATGTGTCCATATTCTGGACTTGAAACGCCAACAGCCAGCTCAGGAACTTCTGGATTTTGTGATGATACCGCTTCGACTGTTGATTTTCGGTATACTTGCCTATGCCGGGTGGAAATTACTGCAACGAGGGAAGAAGGATAAGGGAACGCCTTCGTCACCAACGTCCCCGTCCGGATCTGATCCGCAGGATGTGCTGGTTGAGGACCCGGTTTGTCATGTGCTGATTCCCCAGCATCAGGCGGTGCGGCTGCGCAAAAACGGGATAACGTATTATTTTTGCAGCGAACGCTGCTGTGATCAATTTGAGCGACAAACCGAGCAAGGAGAAAAATGAAATTCTTTATTGATACCGCAAACGTCGAAGACATTAAAAAAGGGCTGGATCTGGGCATGGTGGATGGTGTGACCACCAATCCTTCGCTGGTGTCCAAGGAACAGCGTCCTTTTCTGGATATTTTAAAGGAAATCTGCTCCCTGGTGGATGGCCCGGTCAGTGCCGAGGTGGTCAGTCTGGATGCACCGGGTATGGTGAAGGAAGCCAAGAAGCTGGTCAAGATCGCCGATAACATCGTCATCAAGATCCCGATGATTGAAGAGGGCTTGAAGGCGGTTAAAAAGCTCAACGCGGAAGGCATCCGCACCAATGTCACGCTCATTTTCTCCGCTGCTCAGGCACTCCTGGCTGCCAAGGCCGGTGCCTCCTTTGTAAGCCCCTTTGTGGGCCGTCTGGATGACATCGGTATCACCGGCATGGACTTGGTGGCGGATATCATGAACATCTACGGGAATTATGGCATTGCCACTGAAGTTATTGTTGCCTCGGTGCGCAGCCCCATGCATGTGGTGGACGCGGCGCTTCTGGGTGCTGACATCGCCACGATTCCCTACAAGGTTATTGCGCAGCTGGCCAAGCATCCGCTGACGGACAAAGGCATGCAGCAGTTCCTGGCCGACTGGGAAAAACGGAAGAAGTAAGAGAGGACTGTGTATGCTCCCCCGTCTTTTATTGACAGGATTGTTGCTTTTGACGGTGCTGCCGATAACCGCAACTGCGGGAATGTATTCCTATGTGGATGGACGGGGGATTCGGCATTATACCAATGTGCCGGGAACGAGCACGTATGCAATCAATGAGCATACCTCACGAAAGGTGCTGACTCCGGAAGATAAGCTGGTTCGGACTATCACCCATAAACCCACGCTGAACTGGACGCCCTCACCCTGGGCAAGTACCAGGATGTACCGTGCGTATGCCTGGCGGCCTTTTTTAAAGGATGTACCCCAGGCGTTGAACCGTTACATCCAGCTGGCCGCTATGAATCACCGGGTTGATCCGCTGTTGATCAAAGCAGTCATTCAGGCTGAATCTAATTTTAATACCTATGCCCGCTCTCCCAAGGGGGCGCAGGGACTCATGCAGCTGATGCCGGGTACGGCACACGATATGGACGTGGACAATCCCTATGATCCGTCACAGAATATTGATGGTGGCGCCCGTTATTTGCGGGCAATGCTGGACACGTTCAATGGTGATGTCGCTTTAAGTCTGGCAGCCTATAACGCAGGCCCGGCAAGGGTTTCCTCCGGCATGATTCCCAACATCCCGGAGACGCAGGAATATGTGGCCCGGGTGCTGGCCAATTATCGGCAGTATAAATTAAGCGGCAACACATCGCCCGCACCCTCATCAACATCTGGTAAAGGGTCTGTGCCGCGGTGATACGTCGACCTCGAATCCTTAATCTCCCCAATCTTATCACAGGCAGCAGATTTCTGCTGGCCGGCTGCCTCATGTTTCTGCTGCTCCGTGAGCAGACACAGACCAATGCCTTTGTGTCCTGGGTGGTGTTTTCCATTGCCGCCGGGTCCGACTGGATTGACGGCTATTTCGCCCGCAAATACAAAGCGGTCACCGTGCTTGGCAAGTTGATGGATCCCCTGGCTGACAAGGTGCTGGTGACCACAGCGCTGGTCATGCTTATCCCCTTGGGCGAGCTGCCTGCCTGGGTCGCGTTGATCATTTTATGCCGGGAAATGATTGTTACCGGTCTGCGCGGTGTGGCGTCTTCCGCCGGTATTGTGGTTGCGGCCAGTCATCTGGGGAAAATGAAGTCTATCCTGCAGTACCTGGCCCTGGGGACCATGATTTTTCCGCCGTATCTCCTGCCCATTCCCCATCTGCACAAGATTGGACTGGCACTTTTATATGTGGCCCTGGTGCTAACGGTCTGGTCTGTAGTGGATTATTTCTACCTCCTCCGGCGCATCTTTCTCGACGACGATCAGGACTGATCACGCCTTTTGTTGTT
>DAIODL010000050.1:0-10789 GCA_036746815.1 Desulfobulbus sp. | reverse complement strand
ATTGCCTGCTCAAGCCAGGAGGACAGCACCTTGACGCGCAGCCACAAAATCGGCCGTACCGCGCCTCTGTCATCAGCGCGGGTGTAGGCCTGGAACGAATGGGAAAAATCACCGGTGCACAGGTTGATCGCCTTGGCAAACTGCATGTAATCCTTCCTGGTCGTGCCGATCTCCGTGAGAATGGTGCCAAACAGGTTCAGATAGGGCAGCAGTTCCAGGGGCAGCACCGAGCAGTCAAAGCCAAAATCCAGATAACAGATACCATTGGTGGGCAGTTCGCTGACCAGCAGATCGGCAGTACCCAGGGTCGAGGGCACCACCTCATGAAAAGGCGGCCTGGGATCCAGGTCTTCCAGGGTCAGCCTTGGCAACCGATGCAGGTCGGCGGATGTATTGGCCGCGGCCTGCAGCTGCATCAATTCATGGGTGCGTTGCACCAGGTGCCGGCGGCCCGCGGCGTCCAGCGAGTCACTGAAGCTCTGCAACCGCTGCTGCTCCTCAAGCACGTTGCGGGCCATCTGCTCCGGGTCCGGCTTCAGCGTCACTGTCACGGTAGCCGGATTATCAAGCAGATAGGTGCGTATCAACTGCTCAAAATACTTCTCTTCCATCGCCTGGCGTCTGATTTCCGCCATCAGTTCTTCGATCTCAAAAGCCTCAAAGGGATCAAGTCCCACTTTCATGGCAGGCACCGCCAGACTGATGAGGTCCAGCCCGCGCTGGGTCTTGTTCATCTCCTCGCGCACGGAGAATTCAAACTTATTTAACTCAGAAAGCATCAGTTCCCGGTCCAGCCCCTGATCCACCATACGGGTCAGGGTGGCTTTATACAGGGCGAGAAAATGATCGCGTTTTTCCGGATCCGTACCCACCAGATAGGTGATGATCAGGGTCTTGATACTCGAATCCGCCATGAAGGTGCCGCCAAAATCCTTGCACACACCGGAGTTGAATACCGCCTTTTTCAAAGGCGATCCATCGGAGTTGAAGAGGATATTGGCGATGATCTGAAAGGCTGTGTTGAGTTTACGATCCGCCACGGTGCCGATGATGGAGCTGATGGAGAGAAAGGTGCGCTCCGTGGTGGGGCCGCCCGGCTGCACGGGATAGGTGTCCTCAATGGTCAGGGGTGCGGCGATATCCCGCCCCTCCATAATGTTGGCCTTGGCCACAGGGGCGGAGAAATCACTGAGAAAATGGTCCTGCACAAAAGCGAGCTCGTCCTCCAGGGGCGCGTCACCATAAAAGTAGAGGGTGCAGTTGGAGGGATGATAATGGCTCCGGTGGAACTCGACGAACTGCTCGTAGGTCAAATCTGGAATGCGCCGGGGATCGCCGCCGGATTCATGCACATAGGTGGATTCCGGCATGAGTCCGCGGTTGATGTCGTGAAACAGGGCACGGATGGGGTCGGAAAAAGCGCCCTTCATCTCGTTGAACACGACCCCCATGTACTGCGGCTGATCTCCCTCATTTTCCAGGTGGTAATGCCAGCCTTCCTGCTCAAAGGTGGTACGCAGCAGCAGCGGATGAAAGACCACGTCGCAATACACGTCCATGATGCTGAAATATTCCTTGAGATTGCGGGTGGCAAAGGGATACCAGGTGGTGTCCGCGCCGGTCATGGCGTTGAGAAAGGTCATCAACCCGCCCTTGTTGATCTCGCCGAACACGTCTTTGACCGGATACTTCTGTGAACCCATGAGCACCGAGTGCTCCATGATATGCGCCACGCCGGTGGAATCCGTGGGCACGGTCATAAACGATGCACAGAAGGTCTTGTTCGGGTCCTGGTTCTTGATTGCCAGAGCCTTGCAGCCCAACACCACGTGCGTGAACTGATACACGGTGGATTTGATGTCTTCGATGTAAGAAACGCGGTCCAGGATGAAACCGTGATACTGTGAACCAGGGGTAAAGGTGTTCATGGTGCTCTGTACTCAAAAAGTTTTATGGGAATCCAGTAACAGGGTTACCGGGCCGTCATTGATAAGGGAAACCTGCATATCGGCCTGAAAAATGCCCGTCTGCACGGGGGGTTGCCGCTGCCTGCAGAGTTCGACAAACAGATCGTAAAGCTGCCGGGCCAGTTCGGACGGCGCAGCCCCATTCCAGGAGGGACGCCGCCCCTTGCGGCAGTCACCGTAGAGGGTGAACTGGGAAACCACCAGTATCTCGCCGCAGGTGTCCATAAGCGAGCGGTTCATCAGCCCCTGATCATCCTAGAAAATGCGCAGATGCCGGATTTTATCCACCATCCACACCACATCCGCCTCATTATCCTGCTGATGCACGCCCACAAACACAAGCAAGCCGCGGCCGATGGCGCCGACGCTCTCGTGATTGATTTGAACCTCTGCTTGACTGACTCTCTGAACAACGGCTCGCATGGCGGGAATAGGAAAAATTAGCGGGACGGCGGTTGCAGGGCGCCGCTTAAAAACTGGACAATGGAGGTGGCCGCAAGCGCTGCGGTTTCACCCCGTAAAATTCTGGGCCCCAGAGAAAAAGAGATAAACCGCCGCTCACGGAGCATCTCGATTTCCGCCTCCTGCAGCCCTCCTTCCGGGCCAAGCAGCAGGCAGATGGAACCGGGATGCTGGATAAAATCCTGCGGCAGCGGTATCACGTACTCCTCCTCCCAGGCTACCAGCCGGTGAGTATAGGACGAAAAATCGCACTCGGCAAGAGAGGTAACCGGCAGAATCTCCATGGGCCGGCTGCGATGGCACTGCTTGCAGGCCTCAATCATGATCCGCTGCCAACGCTCCAGCACCGGACGTTCGCCGCGGTTTTCACAGTAGCGGCTCACTAAGGGCAGAAAGCGCGCCACACCAAGCTCCGTGGCCTTCTGCACCAACAGATCCATCTTCTTGCCCTTGAGCAGGCACTTTGCCAGGGTCAGCGGCGAATTATCCTGCTGCTCTTCCCGGCGCGCCTCTATAATCGTGGCACGGATCAGGTCGCGCTCCACAGACTGCAGTTCTGCTGTTACCACCAGGCCGCTGCCGTCAAAAAGCTCTACGCACTGGCCCGCTTTCAGGCGCAGTACCGTGGCCATGTGGCGCGCTTCCGGGCCGCGTATGGCAATGGGGCCGCTATCAGCCAGGGATGAAGAAATATAAAAGCGTCGCATGGCAGTTTCTTTAGCACAAAAACAGGATCATTGCATGCAGAGAGGTGGGGAGGCACGGGTTTCGGGATAGGATAAAAGGTGGTATTCTGCCCGCGGTATGGTCAGGAGGCCGCCACCACCGGCATCCACCTGGCCATTGCCATGAAATCACGATGTACAAGCGCACCGAGGGTGCAGGGAGAGATCAATGCATGTGTTAGTGTATGGCGCCGGGGCTATGGGCCAGGCTATGGGATGCATGTTGGCCGCAGATGGTCATCAGGTCGAGCTGGTGCTGCGTCCCCGTTTTATCGAGGCCATCAATAGCCTGGGGCTGGAAGTAACCGGCATCTTCGGCGACTATCATGTGAGCGCCGACCAGCTCAAAATGCATGCAAGTATCCGCGGCCAGAGCGGTGCCCGTTACGATCTCATCCTGCTCACCACCAAGGCCTATGACACTGATCAGGCCATTGACGACATTGCCTCCATGAGCCGCTGCTACTGCCCGGTGGTGTCGCTGCAGAACGGCTGCGGCAATCTGGAAAAACTGGAGGAAAGACTGGGGCCGGAACGCAGCCTGGCAGGTCGGGTGATTACCGGTTTCGCTATTGATCAGCCGGGCCGGGTACGCATCACCGTCTCCGCGGACAAGGTGCATATCGGGGGCTGCGTGCGCGGCATCCTGCCTGCTGCGGCCAAGCGGCTGGCCGAGGCGTTTGATCACGCAGGCCTTCCCTCCATCGCCGTGGAGGACGTCTACCGCTCACTCTACGCCAAGCTCATTTACAACTGTGCCCTCAACCCGCTGGGCGCGGTGCTGGGCGTGCATTACGGTGCCTTGAGCGAAAGCGCAGAAGCCCGGCAGCTCATGAATCAGGTGATTGACGAGACCTTTGCCGTAATTGACGCCATGGGCGGCAGCACGCCCTGGGTGGATGCGAATGCCTACCGCAAGGACTTTTACGCAACCCTGGTCCCGGCCACCTTTGACCACCGGTCCTCCATGCTCCAGGATCTGGAGCACAGGAAACCTACCGAGGTCGACGCCATGGTCGGCTATGTGGTGGCGCAGGGCAAGAAATACGGGGTGCCCACACCCGCGAGCGACATGCTGGCCCACCTGGTCCGTTTCAAGGAGCACCAGGCACTCACCGATGTCTGACAGGCACATCGCCCGGTTTCAGGCCAGGCGGTCAAGAAGTGTTTCCAGCAGGCGGTTGATCCCGGTGAACGTGGCGGGATCGGCGGCCCTAGCGGCGATATGCTCGGCACTCTGCACATAGGGTCCCTTGACTATTTCATGACCGCAGTTGGCCAGAATCGACTGCACCGTCGCAGGCGTTGATTCCATGTGAAACTGAAGGCCGAGCACGCGGTTCTCATAAAGAAACGCCTGACTGTTGCATCCTTCGCTTTTAGCCAGATGCACAGTGCCCGCCGGTACATCAAAGGTGTCTCCATGCCAGTGCAGGACGATCGGTTCCGGGTCCAGCCCCTGCCACAGGGGGTTGGTTCGTCCCTCGGGCGTTACCTGAATCGGCAGCCAGCCAATCTCCTGGAAATGTCCCTTATAGACCCTGGAACCCAGGGCATCGGCCAAAAGCTGTGCTCCCAGGCACACACCAACCGCTGACTTGCCCGCGGCAAGTGCCTCACGGATAAAGGCGCGCTCGTCCGCAAGCCACGGATACTGGTCATCCTCGTAAATATTCATCGGCCCGCCCATAATCACCAGACGGTCGAAATCGCCAAGCGCTGGCAGCGACTCTCCCGCGTAAAAACGGGTCATGGTCAGGGAATGCCCTCGATCCATGATCCACTGCTGAATATGCCCGAGCCCCTCAAAATCCACATGCTGCAGTCCATGAACACGCATAGCGAGCCTCCTTCATTTGCATATAAAATTCGTTACCGTCCAGAACAGTAGGGCAGCACCAGGTGTTCGGCAATGGAAAAATTACCTGATTCCTCCCTGTCCATCCGGCTCTTCAGCACAAAAAAGGCCGGTACGGAATCCGTACCGGCCCAGTAGCGATTGTATGAAAGTGGTCGTTATTTGTTTTTCTGCAACACCACATACTGGCTGTTTTCACCGTCGCGGACGCGCAGCAGAATCGACTTACCTTCGCCGCTCTTCTTGAGCGCTGCCGTGAGTTCGCTGGTGTTGTGCACCCGTACGCGGTTGACCTCCTCAATAAGCATGCCGGATTTCAACCCCAGCTCGGCGGCACCACTGTCAGGGCTCACTTCCGTGATTAACACCCCCTGATCCGGCGTGTAGCCGAACTGTTCCGCCAGCTCCTTGGTCAGATTCTGCAGGGTAAGCCCGAACTTGCCAAGGTCGCTTGACTGGCCGGCGCTGCCTTTCATGTCACCAAAGGAGGAGGCCATATCTTTAGGCTGTTCACCCACGGTGACCACCAGATCCTTGATCTTGCCGTCACGCAGCACCTGCATCTTCAGTTCGGTGTTGGGCAGGGTCATGGCGATACGGTTGCGCAGGTCGCCCACATTCTCCACCTTCTCGCCATTGATGCTGGTGATGATGTCTCCCTGCAGGAGACCGTTCTTCTTGGCCGGAGAGTTGTCAGACACCTGGGTAATGAGGGCGCCGCCCACCTGGCCGCCAAAGGATTTGGCCAGGTCTTCGTTCACATCCTGAATCATTACGCCAAGCCAGCCACGAACAACCTTACCGTTCTTGCGCAGCTGCTGCTCAATGTTCTTGGCCATATTGATGGGGATGGCGAATCCAATACCCATGTAGCCGCCGCTCCGTGAAAAGATGGCGGTATTGATGCCCACGGCCTCGCCCTTGGCATTCAACAGCGGGCCGCCCGAGTTACCGGGGTTGATGGCGGCATCGGTCTGGATGAAATTTTCATAGTTGGTAATACCCACGCGGTTGCGGCCCTTGGCACTCACCACGCCCACGGTTACGGTCTGGTTCAGTTCAAAAGGGCTGCCAATGGCGATAGCCCACTCGCCCACTTCCAGGGCATCGGAATTACCCAGCGGCAATACCGGCAGCCCCTTGGCCTCGATCTTGATCAGCGCCACATCGGACTGGGGATCGGTACCAATAACCTTGGCGGGAAATTCACGTTTGTCCGCCAGACGGACTGTGATTTTATCCACATCCTTCACAACGTGATTATTGGTGAGGATATAGCCGTCGCTTTCAATAATAAAGCCGGAACCAGCGGCCTGCTGCTTGAAGGTACGCTGCTTTCCACGCGGCTGCGTGCGGGGATGCTGGAATTGCGGTCCGAAGAAATGGCGGAAGAACGGGTCATTGAACAAATCCGTAGGGTCCCCGTCCATTTCCGGTCCTTTTCTGTCTTTTTCCACCGCCACATGCACCACGGCAGGGCTGGCCTTTTTCACAATGGCGGCAATAGCCTTGCCTGTCTGCTGAAAAGCAGCCAAGTCAGCCTGATCATCAGCGTGAGCAATGGGGGAATTTCCCGCCAGCAAAGTCAGACAGAGCAGGCAGGACGCAAGAAGAGTAGTTTTTGATGGTTTCACGTTCATAGAGTGTGCTCCACAGAATCATGGATAGAAAGAAATGGGCCATCTGCAAAGATGGTCGTCTGCGAACAATAGCAACAGGCAATACGAATACAACAGGCAAATTGTACCCGGATGCGATCAGTTCAGACGGCATGATCTGTACGTTTCCTGACAGCGAATGAGAGGCAGCTCAATTCACTTCCCAAAAATTGATACCATGATGCTATCCAAGACTGAATTTGGGTGGAAATATGAATAAAACAGCAACCAGTGAAAGCGAGTTCTCTATTTTGCTTTTTCCCACTTGCATCCACCTATTCATTAGCCATCCAGGTTAGGCACATCAGACAATTATACAGTCGGCGTTGTTCGTCAAGTATGTAAAAAATACACAGTCTCTATGGACGCGACAGTTCCCGCATCCTGTTGCAACTTTCCGAGCAGGTCACCAAATAAGAATAATTATCAAAATTAACCGGTACCTCTTGTAACTATCATGGGGTGTCTTATTCTATTTTCAGGTGATTACCAAAACCGGTAAACACCGTAGTGGCAGGACGCAAAAACGGTTCTTGAGACCGTTGGTCCTGCATCTTTGCTGGTATGATTATTATCGATCTTTTTAATAGACAGTGTGTCAAGGAGTCGACAATGGAATTTTCAGAACGCAACAACAGCCTCGGCGATGTCGGTTATGAATCCATGACATGGGTTCGCGATAGTAAAGGACGGGAATATAGCTGTACCCTGGATACCCCCAGACCCGCCGTCCATCGCATGAATGAATTGAGCAGTCATGAACAGGCCAGCTGTGTGAATGTCAGTGACCTGATCGGTACGGAACGCTGGTAAATCGTTTTATCCAGCGTGGTTGATGCATCCTGCCCCGGAGGACTTTCGCCGGGGCTTTTTTTTGGCTGCAGCGCTGCATACAGCCATCGGAAGCCAGAGAAGATGCTTAATTATTGAGTTTGTGCTTACGAGCCGCCAGACGCGAGCGGACAAACCAGCCAATGAAGACTACCGCCAGGACTACAACGACGATATCCACCTGATGGGAGTAATGCTGCACCACGGTCCAGTGCTCCCGCAGATGCCTGCCCAAAAGCAACAAAAAGCCGTTCCACAGGGTGGCGCCCACCACCGTGGCCAGCATAAACGGCACCAGCGGCATGCGGCCCATGCCAGCGGGAATGGAGATGAAATGGCGGATCACCGGAATAAACCGGGCCACGAAAACCATGAGTGCGCCCTGCCGCCGTCCGAAATAGCGCTCGGTCAGTTCCAGATCGTGACGGTTGAGGAGCAGATATTTACCCACCTTCAGCACCAGGGGCTTACCGCCGTAATATCCCAGTGCATAAGAAATCAGTGAGCCCGCCAGTGATCCCAGGGTCGTCGCCAGCAATGCCGGCCACAGCTGCCACTTGCCATCAGCCACGAGAAAGCCGACAAAGGGCATGACCGCCTCGCTGGGCACGGGCACAATCATACTCTCCAGCGCCATCAGCAGAAAAGCGCCACTATAGGACAGACTATCCAGAATACGGACAGCAGTCTGACTGATCAGTTCCGTCAGCATAGGCGGACCTCAAGGAAGAAAATACCATAGGGCAAGGAGCCCGAAGATAACACGATACCACGCAAAAAAACGAAAATTGTGATGCGCCACATAGTGCAGCAATCCTTTAATGGCCACCAACGCACTGAAAAAAGCAACCACAAAGCCAATGGCGAAAAAAAGCATGTCCTGCCCGGCCAAAGTGCGCCAGGACTTGAACAGCTCATAGCCCGTGGCCAGAAACATGGTTGGGATCGCCAGAAAAAAGGAAAATTCCGTCGCCGCCTGCCGGGAAATGCCAAAGAGCATGCCGCCGATAATAGTGGCACCGGAACGCGAGGTCCCGGGAATCAACGCAAAAACCTGGGCCATGCCCACTTTGAGCGCATCGCTCCAGCGCATCTGATCCACGTCGGTGATGCGCACCGGCAGGGCGCGCCGCTCCACCATAAAAATAATCAAACCACCCACAATCAGCGCAATGGCCACCACCACCGGGCTGAACAGAAATCTGGTAATCAGCTTGTGCAGCGCCAGACCAAACACGGCCGCAGGAACAACACCAATGGCCAGATTGATGACAAAGCGCCAGGAGGTGGCGTCCCGGCGTCCCAGTCCACCCACCACCTTGCCCAAACGGGTCCGGTAATACCAGCATACCGCCAGGATGGCACCCAGCTGGATGATAATCTCAAAGGCCTTGGCCTGCTCACCGGTATAGTGCAGCAGGTCCCCGGCCATAATCAGATGACCGGTGGAGGAAATCGGTAAAAACTCGGTCAGTCCTTCAACCAGACCAAGCAGCACACTTTGCAGAAATGACCACAGATCCATAACAGAAACACCACAAAAAAAGTCCTGAACACATCATGTTGCGTTCTTCCCCCGCCGGGAAAAACGGCATACGCAAACAAACCACTGGCTGTACCCGAAAGGCCAGGCACTGTCAAGCGGGAGAAGACGTACTTATGCGTAGACTGTTACTATCCGCCGCCAGAGATTTATGCCTGCGGCCCCGGTTCGCTATGTTCGAAATAAGACTGATACTCGCGGAAATACATATCAGACATTGTGAGAAACGCAGACAAGGCCAACGGGCCATAGAGAATTCCCATCAACCCGCACATGTTGATGCCGCCGATAATGGAAAGCAGCACCAGGAGTGGTGGCAGGCGCGCCTGTGCACCCACAAAATGGGGCTTAAACAGGTAATCAATGCAAAACGAGAGCGACAGATAGACAACCACCGCCAGCACGGCCTGCCACAGATGTCCCTTCAGGTAGAGGATGAGAGCGGTGGGCAGAAATACCAGCCCGATGCCCACGATGGGCATGAAAGCAACCACTGCCATCACCGCGCCCCACAGCACGGGAGAGATATACCCCATCACCGCGAAATAGACGCCACCGCACACGCCCTGAATCAGGCCGCTTAAAGTATTGCCTACCAGCACCGCTTCAGAAATGGCGGAAAACCGTCCGATGAGATAACGATTCTGTACCTCCGGCAAGGGCGAGAGACGCAACAGAAAGTTGGTCAACCGGTTGAATTCGATCAGCAAAAAAAACACACCAGTGATCACGATACAGAACTGGAACATGAACCGCATGACATCGGCGGCCAAGTCGGAAATCTGTTTGTAGAGAAAAAGGCCCACAGTGGTGGAAAATTTGGTAATGGTCTCGGGCAGCTGGTCCAGGTGCAGATGAACACCGAATCTTCCGAGGAAATCCGCCAACATATGCACTTGGGCACTATTCTGCAGGGTGCGCTGCAACAAGTCCGGCAGATCCTTCTGCTTGGCGAGCTGCAGCACCCCGGGAATCTCTGCGGACAGAGATCCCAGACAAAACAAAAGTGGCAGAAAGACGCAGAGGATGATGAGCAGGCAGGTCAGACTGGCCGCCATCCAGGGCCGGATGCGCCGGGTCATCTTGACATAGGCGGGGTGAAAAATAGTGGCCAGAAGAAAAGCAAGGAAGAGCTGGGTCCAGAACGGCCACAATACCACGCCCAGCATCAGGCTGGCCAAAAGGTAAATCACCAGAAAGGTGACGCGTTGAATGGTGGATGGTGAAGACGCCATGGACAACTCCTGCTCCTCTGCATCAAAAGAACGAAAAGAAAGGACGAAAAACACATGTACTCTAAAGCCGAACGCAGAAGAAAGCGAGCCTATTGTCACAGCGTGGGGCACAGTGTGGCGCTGTCTGTCCTTCCCGAAAAATCGTGATCGCCTGCGTGAAGGAGCTATTCCGTGCAGCCCCTGTGGTCGCCACTCTCCGCCAGGCCATGGGTATCGTCAGGAATTGGCGCTCTTTTCCGGCGACTTAAACGGGGAAGGTCTTGCAAGGTCGGATTAAATAGAGTAAATACCTGTGCCTTGCCCAAACAAAACACACCTATCGGGGCGTAGCGCAGCCTGGTTAGCGCGCCTGCCTTGGGAGCAGGAGGTCGGAAGTTCGAATCTTCTCGCCCCGACCAGTTATAAAAAAAGCGATGACGATTGTTCGTCATCGCTTTTTTTATTTCCAACAGGCTTTGCCGCACAAACGGGAAGAATGATCAACCCGGCAGGTTGTCCGGCTCCGTCATG
>DAIODL010000049.1:0-10822 GCA_036746815.1 Desulfobulbus sp. | reverse complement strand
TTACTTGGTGACCCCAAGGGGACTCGAACCCCTGTTACCGGCGTGAGAGGCCGATGTCCTAGGCCACTAGACGATGGGGCCACTGATCGTGTGACGGGCGCTATTTACCGTATCGACCTGCGTTTGTCAAGCACGTTCCTCCACAGATAACAGCTTCAACAAGGGTGCGAATCTCTGCCGCAGAGATATCGTCCTCGCGGCAGACGGGATAGAACGCATTACCGGCAACATACCTGCGCCTCACTGTGCGGACTGACGCATGATCGAAAAAATTGCCTGCGATAACGCATTGTTGAACACACCTGGCCGGTCCAGCATCATGAAATGATCGCCGCCGGTCACAGGAATCACTGTATACTTATGCAGATAGCGTTTGTTGATTTTCTGGTTATCTGGCTGCATGTCGCTATGCAGGCCGACAACCGGGATATTCAACGCATCAAACACATGGGCAACCTCGCCTACATAATACGACTGATAAAAACAGGAAAAGAGCCAGAAACCTACAAAAGGCGGTTCAGCAGCCATATCCGCGATTACCCACTCTTTCAGTTCCGGTTTCACATCATTATGAAACTGCGCAGTGACCCGTTTGGTAACTGTTGCTGCAAAATTTTTTCCCAGCTCCGTAATCAGGTCGCGAGCCTCTTCCGGTTTGGTCGGCTCTTCAAGGTTTGCAAAGGAATCAACACCAATCACCCCCAGAACTTTTGCATCCGGCAGCGCGGTTTCCGCAGGCTGTTTGAGGGCAGCAACCTTGTCCGATGGCGCTTTGTGTGCCGGAGGCCGCGTCATCAGCCAGGCAGTATATCCGGCAATCTCCCCTCCCATACCGTGACCAATCAGAACCACGCTCTTGGCACCGACCGACCGAATCACCCGCCGCACATCCTCGGCAAAGCCAAAAAGTGAATAATTGCCGAACCCCGCTTTGGTGACATTACCCACCTGCCGCATCATCCCGGAGTGGCCGTGCCCTGCCAGATCAAGCACAACGACCCGGTATTTCTTGGAAAATTCATCGATCTGCAATTGCCAGTAGCGGGAATCCGCGCACCAGTCATGCACAAACACCAGCGTGGGTTCCCCACTGCCATACACCTGATAGGAAATGGGGGTTTCATCCCATGACAATATGATTTTCGGCCAGTCCGCTGCAGCCGCAGGACAGGCAAGCACAAGCCACAGCAAGACGGCACTTCCGCCCGATACCAACCACTGCCAACCTCCGCGTCCACCACATTTGCCCTTCATTCCATTCTCCTTGGGAGTGTATTAGTTGCCCGTAACACGAATATCTTCAATCCAGGGGTCGAAATCCTGACCATACACCACCTGCACCTGATACTGCGGCAGATGTTCACCTGTTTCGTCATCACGTTCCTGCATCAGCAGATGATCCAGCGGCTTTCGCAGAGACAGGGGCACAGCGAGCTGCCAGGAATGCAGGAACTTAAGAACGCCACGGGGCCACAATTTTCCTTTTTCCAGCACATACTCCACCCCGATCACACCACGGGTGATGATGTATTTGCCGGAATCATGATACATCTGCTGCAGTTGCTGCGGATCAAGCCCCGCATCCACTACAAACAGTCTGGAGGCATCACGGGTTTCATCGAGCATTCTCTCTTTGCTCTGTGCGAACTGATCCGCGGTGTTACCAGGATCCGTTGTTCCAGCAGGCGGCACGCTCGCGCTCTTCACCACAGCCTGACTGGCACGGCGGATCGCCTCTGTGAACGCCGCTCCATTGTACTCAAGAACCATAAAAACTTCCCGGTCCAGCGGGAGTTTGGCACGATAATCTCGAGGTGTCATCCCGTACATGGGATGAAAGCCCAGGTCTGTCAATTTCTGCTCATCAAGCCAGGCCGGGCTCTGATCATCCACACCAGTTGTTGTACGGGCCAGATTGCGCCATCTGATCTGCAGATGCACGCCACTGTCTCGCAGAAATTTCAACATGGTATTGGGCAGTTCCCGTTCACTAAGCCACAAGCGGGCGACCGCCGGTTCCCTGCGGTTATGGCGCACATGCCCGAGTACCAACATGTTCACTACAATAAGCACCATCAGCGCCACTCCAAGCAACAGACGCTGCACCCAGAACTTACTCATAAGGCACAGCCTCCATTCTACGGTGAATGGCCCACACTCGCAGCCAGTAGGCAAGAATCAGGTACAGCACTCCGGTGATCGCCATAAGGAAGAAAAACCACTGTGTTTGCATGGTTCCCCACCACCAGCCATAAAAGCTGGTCCATAAAAAGAGCAGCAACCCGAGCATGGCCGTGTTGACAACCTCAGGCCACCCCCGCCACACACCTACACCAAGCATAACCAGTCCAGCGCCATAGCCCATGCCATGATACAGGGAGGCCACACGGGAAGGCTCCATATCCAGATAGCTGACACGGCCCCAGAAACAGAGCACCAGCGCCGGTAAAAAGAACAGCAGCAATCCGAATACGCGATAGGTCGCGGAAAAACCCGCAAACCAGCGCTGTGGTATAAAGGAGACAAGAAAGATGGGGATCGCAGCGGGAAAAAAAGTCTCTGGCCGCAGCACAAAATAAATCCAGTAACTGCCATCGCGGTGCACCATCAACGCCGCGATAAAAAAGGCGACACAAAAAAGGCCTGTCACCAGAAGAAAACGGGATTCCGCGCCATAAGCAAGCAGCAAGGCGAAAACAGCCCAGGCCAGCAGCAGTTTTGGAGCGGGAAATAGATTAAAAATCAATCCCAATCCGGCGAGATTCAACACAAAAAAGCAAAAGGTAAAAAAGGCACACACCTTGGTGAAATAGGTGGTTTTGTCCAGCCAGGAGGAAAGAGTTGTCAACAGCAGACCTGCGCAGGGTAGACAGGTGAGCAGCCGGATCTGATTTCTGGTATCCATCCAGCCCCAGTGCCGGAAAAACACATAGCAAAGTGCACCTACAATGCCAATGGCCATAAAAGCTGAGAGATAGCCCCAGAACACACCAATTTGCTTGACATGCCTTGTGATATCAATATCAAAGGCATCAGCCAGCCGGTCCAGCTGGTAGTCGTGAAAACGGGCAACGCGCCGCTGTTGATCGGTTTCCAGTTCGAGCACGTTCTGTGACTGCAAACTGGACAGCTCCTCCCCGAAATAAAAAATACGCTCCACCTGCTGCTGGGCCGTTTTTTTAGAATCAACAGGCAGCTGCCTTTTCCTGGGCATACGCAGTCGCATGATTTTCCTGCTCCCCTTCCCTTAATCTCTATCTACAAAACCAGATCAGAATAGCTGTACGCATATCTCTGCCCACACTATCCTATAAAGACACATCATTTCCTCATCCTGAGAGGCAGATCCGCAAGGCAATCTTGTCATCAAAAAAGCAAAACAAACTGTCCAATACGCCATGATAGCATGCCCGACAACAATTGCCCAAGCGGGAGATGCGTATCCTGGAAAAACTGGCCATTTTTTTACATTTGCACGCTACAAAGAGTCATTCCTTTCGATTGTGCTTAACTGACAACACGCCGCTCTCAAATATTTTTTTGCCCTCATCTAAAAACTTACCTGAAAAAGGGCTGGCTCGCCTTTGGCAGACAGGCTACAGTAAATATCGTATTGATCACGCTGTCGTCTCCTCCGGAACCGTCTTTGGTTTCCACGTCGGCTATGTTTGTTTCCTATTCATCTTTAGACAACATCTTTAGACAATCGCAATTCATAATGAGTCTGCAAAAAAAATCACGTCGCCGTCTTATACTGACGATTCTTCTCATCCTGCTTGTGGCGGCCGGTGGTTACTACATGACCACCAGACACAAAACAACTTCCGGTACCATGACTGCTCCGGTCATGCGCGGAAATATGGAAACCACCGTGCTGGCCAGCGGCGAGATCCAGGCGGAGAATCTGGTCAGCGTTGGTGCCCAGGTTTCCGGTCAGCTCAAGTCGCTGAAGGTGGTGCTTGGCGATCACGTCAAGGCGGGACAGCTGGTGGCGGAAATCGATTCCCTGCCGCAGCAGAACACCCTGCAGAACAAAAAGGCCGCACTGGCGCAGGCCATGGCGGAAAAACGGTCCAAGGAAGCCTCGCTCGCGCTCGCCAAACTCACCCTCAAACGCCAGCAGACCATGCTGAAGGGCGATGCCTCCTCACGTGAGGATTTTGAGTCTGCCGAGGCCAACCTCAAGGTACTGCAGGCGGATATCGATTCCCTGAACGCCCAGATCGAGCAGGCAAAAATTGCAGTGAACACCGCCCAGATTGATCTGGGGTACACCAAGATCACCTCGCCCATTGACGGCGTGGTGGTGTCGATTGTGACCAAGGAAGGGCAGACGGTCAATGCCAACCAGTCCGCCCCCACCATTATCAAGGTGGCCGCTCTTGACCGGGTGATTGTCAAGGTGGAAATATCCGAGGCGGATGTGGTCAAGGTGAAACCCGGCCAGAAGGCCTATTTTACCATTCTTGGTGAACCGGACCATAAGATCGAGGCAACACTTCAATCCATTGAACCGGGGCCGGAATCCATGGACACGGAAAGCAGTACCTCAAGTTCCTCCAGTTCCTCGTCTTCATCATCCTCCTCTTCCAGTTCATCGAGCACAGCCATTTATTACCTGGGGCTCCTCAATGTACCGAACCCGGATGGTAAGCTCCGCATCTCCATGACCACGCAGGTGAACATTATCCTGGCGAATGCCGAGAACACGCTGCTCATTCCCGCAGCAGCCCTGGGCCAGCAGGATCCGCAGGGACGCTATCTGGTACACGTGGCGCAGGGACCGGATCAAACCCGGGAGGTATGGGTTAAAGTGGGGTTGAACAACAATGTGCAGGCTGAAATTCTGGATGGCCTCAAGGAAGGCCAGCAGGTGGTGATCGGCGATCAGGCAACTGCCACAACCGCTCCTGCCAACTCCATGGGCGGTCATCGTCCGCCGCCTCCAGGCATGATGTGATGAGTGACTCTCCTCTTATTCAGATGGAGGGTGTCTGCCGGGACTATCCCTCGGGCGATGAAGTGCTCACCGTGCTCAAAGACATCAACCTGACCATTGAGGCCGGGGAGATGGTGGCCATTGTCGGTACCTCGGGTTCGGGCAAATCCACCCTGATGAATATTATCGGCTGCCTGGACCAGCCCAGCCGCGGCGCGTACCGGGTGCATGGCCAGACCACCGGCGATCTGGAGCCGGATGAACTGGCCTTTCTGCGCCGCGAATATTTTGGCTTTATCTTCCAGCGCTATCATCTGCTCTCAAGCCTCAACGCACTTGACAACGTGGAGATGCCCGCCATCTATGCGGGCCTGTCAGCGCAGGCCAGGAAAAAGCGAGCCGCACAACTGCTGGACCGCCTGAGCATGGGCGACCGCCTGAAGCATATGCCAGGCCAGCTTTCCGGCGGTCAGCAGCAGCGTGTATCCATCGCCAGAGCACTGATGAACGGCGGCTCCGTGATTCTGGCGGATGAGCCCACCGGCGCCCTGGACTCCAACAGCGGCCTGGAGGTGATCAAGGTGCTCCAGGAGCTGAACCGCGACGGCCACACCATCATCCTGGTCACCCATGACATGAATCTCGCCCAGTATGCAAGGCGCATCATCAAGATTCATGACGGCGTCATCATCTCGGACCAGCGCAAGGAGAAGGAACAGACGAAACCCGCTGTCCTGCCCCCTAAAACGCATGGTTCCGCTTCCGCCTGGCGTTCCTTATGGGACCGCTTCAGCGAGGCTTTCCGCATGGCGGTACTGAGCATGACCTCACACCGGATGCGCACCCTGCTCACCATGCTGGGCATCATCATCGGCATTGCCTCGGTGGTGTCCGTGGTGGCACTGGGAGAGGGGTCGCGGCAGCAGATTCTCAAGAATATCAGCTCCATGGGCACGAACACCATCAACATCTATCCGGGTAAGGATTTTGGCGACATGCACTCAAACAAAATCCAAACCCTGGTGCCCCGGGATGCCGATGCCCTGGCGCAGCAGCCCTACGTGGACACAGTCACGCCCATGGTTACCACGTCGGTAACTCTTTTGTACCGTAACATCAGTGTCTCCGCCCAGGTGAATGGTGTGGGCGCGCAGTATTTTCGCGTCAAGGGCCTGCAGATCGCCCAGGGCCAGAATTTCAACCAGGCCAGCGTGCGCGAAAGCGCCCAGGATGTGGTCATTGACGACAACACCAGGAAAGCGCTTTTTGACAAGCATCCCGGCCAGATTCTTGGACAGGTGATCATGCTTGGCACCATGCCCGCCCGCATCATCGGCGTGACCAAAAAGCAGGACAACAATTTCGTGAACAGTGATACCCTCAATGTATGGGTGCCCTATACCACCGCCATGACCCGCCTTACAGGACAGCAATACCTGCGCTCCATTATTGTGCGCGTGGCGGACAATGTAAGCACCAACGTGGCTCAGGAGAGCGCCACCAAGCTGCTCACCAGGCGGCATGGCACCAAGGATTTTTTTATATCCAACCTGGATGCCATCCGCCAGACCATTGAAAAAACCACACGCACCATGACGCTGCTCATCTCCTCCATTGCCCTTATTTCCCTGGTAGTGGGAGGCATCGGTGTCATGAACATCATGCTCGTGTCCGTGACCGAACGCACCCAGGAAATCGGGGTGCGCATGGCCGTGGGCGCGCGCCACAGCGACATTATGCAGCAGTTTCTCATCGAGGCCGTGCTGGTCTGCCTGCTGGGCGGTCTTTTGGGAGTGGGACTGGCGCTGGGGCTGGGGCTCGCCATTACCTTGTCGGGCAGCGATTTCAAAATGCTCTACTCCACCACAGCCATTGTCTCCGCCTTTCTCTGCTCCACCGGCATCGGCGTTTTGTTCGGTTTTCTGCCCGCGCGCAGTGCCGCCCGTCTGGATCCTGTAGTGGCCCTGGCCCGGGAATAATCTGTTATGAAACATCGATATATCACAAAATACACCACCATCTGCCTGGCGCTCGTACTTGCAGGATGCACGCTCAACAATACCCCCTACGAAAGGCCGAAACTGCAGATGCCTGCCTCCTGGAGCCATAAGGAGACAACGCCCTACCTGCCTGCGGCCGCGACCGACCACTGGTGGCAACAGTTTGGCGATAAAGAACTTGACCGTTTGATCACCGAAGTGCTAGCCCGCAACAACGATCTCGCCGTAGCTACCCTGAAACTTCATAAAGCCCGTCTCGAGGCAAAGCTTGCCGACAGCGACCGGCTGCCCAGCCTGAGTGTTGATGGCAGCGGCCAGATCAGCCACAGTTACGGCTCCACCCACCGGGAAACCCGCAGTTTTTCCGCCACCGGCAGTGTGAGTTATGAACTTGATCTGTGGAACCGGGTAAAACGCACGGCGGACGCGGCCAACTGGGAGGCAAGCGCCACCGAGCAGGATCTTGAAAGCACAGCCATCTCGCTGGTGGCCACCACAGCCGGACTCTACTGGCAGATCGGCTATCTCAATCAGCGGATCAGTCTTTCGCAGGCAAGTATCGCTTACGCACAGAAGACCCTGCAGCTGGCCCAGGTGAAAAAGCAGGCGGGTGCAGCCACGGGCCTTGATATTCTTGAGGCGGAGCGCAGCCTGGCCACCCAGCAGGCCAGCCACACCCAGCTGGTACAACAACAGAAAGAGGCGCAAAATGCACTGGCCGTTCTGTTCGACGGTCCGCCATCTTCCCTGAAGAGCCATGAACTTACAGGTCTGGCTCAGGTACCCCAACCGCGCGTCGATGCGGGGTTGCCGGCACAGCTGCTGGCCCGGCGTCCGGATCTGCGGGCCGCGGAAATGCGGCTTCGGGAAACGCTTGCCGAAAGCGATGCCACCAGCGCCAGCTACTACCCAACCATTGGCCTCACTGGTTCCTACGGCGGCTCCAGCGATCAGCTTTCGCGTCTCTTGAGCAGCCCCGTGGCTACCCTGGGCGCGGACCTGACCCTGCCCTTTGTGCAGTGGCGCGACATGCAGCGAAACATCAAAATTGCCAGGATCGCGTATAAGGAGGCCATCATCAACTTCCGGCAGACGCTGTATTCTGCCCTGGCGGATGTGGAAAACGGGCTCTCCGCACGGACACAGTATGAACGGCAGGCGGAAAAACTCCGCATAGCCCTGGACACGTCCCGTAGGACCGAAGCCCTGTACCAGGTCAAATACCGCGCCGGTGCCATTTCCATGCAGACCTGGCTCGATGCCCAGGAAGACCGGCGGCAGGCGGAAATCAACCTGGTCGAAAACAAATACAACCGATTACAGAACTACCTGACGCTGGTCAAGGCGCTGGGCGGCGACACCACCATCGCACCAGCAGCCAAGGGAATCCCCGCTTCCACAAAGCAGAAACAGTGAGAGCAGCGGTTGTCTCACCACGGCTCGAAAACAAACGGCCTGTTCCCCGGACAATCGGGAAACAGGCCGTTTATTCTATGCTGCGCAGAAAATGGAATTATCAGCCCACCATCTGTTTAATCCTCCGTTCCATCTCCTCGCGGGGTACCGCGCCCACCACCTGATCCACCATCTGTCCGTTCTGGAAAAAGAGCAAGGTGGGCACACCACGAATCTGGAAACGGGCCGCGGTCATCTGCTGGGTGGAGGTGTCCATCTTAAACACTGTCAATTTCCCGGCATACTCCTGGGCCAGTGCTTCGACAATGGGCGCGATCATGGCGCAGGGCCCACAGGTGGGTGAGAAAAAATCCACCAGCACCGGCAGTTTGGACTGCTCTACAAAAGCACGAAAAGCACCATCGTTGAGCATGTTTACCTTGCCGGACACCGGCAGACCGGCCAGCGACGTACCGCACTTGCCGCATTTAGGCTCAAGATGTTGTTTATCTTCAGGAATCCTGTTTTTCGCCCCACAGTTGGGGCAGACAATAACTGTGTTCATAGGAAATCACCTCAAAATATATGTAAGAGACAAAAATTAACGGTATGCCCGTTCCGGTATCCTGGTTTGTACCGCTCTGTGAAAAAACCAGACACTCGCGACCGGGCGCGACGCTGCCCGGCAACGTTACCTGCACAATAAGAAGCCTTGGCGGTTTTGCCTAGAGGTGCATGTTTGCTGTTTCGCAACTTATTGCGGCGTTTTTTCAGGCTGCCGCTAGAGACAACAGGGAGAGGTGATGCAAGAAGTGGCTGTCAGAACGGTAGCAGCCAGTACAGGACTGCGGAAATCACCATGCAGATGGGGATAGTGAGGATCCAGGCCATGACGATATTGCCGACAATGCCCCACTTGACGGCATGCACGCCGCGGGTGCTGCCCACGCCCATGATTGAAGTGGAAATAATGTGTGTGGTACTGACGGGAATCCCGAAATGGGACGCGCAGAGGATAACACTGGCCGCCGCGGTTTCCGCCGCGAACCCGTGCACGGGCTTCAGTTTGATGATACGGCTGCCCATGGTATGGATAATGCGCCAGCCGCCCGCCATGGTGCCCAGCCCCATGGTGCAGGCACAGCCGAGAATAACCCAGTACGGAACTGCAAAAGAACTCAACTCGTGATACGTCACCAGCGACAGAGTGATGATGCCCATGGTTTTCTGGGCATCATTACTGCCATGGCTGAATGCCATGACGCCAGAAGATAACAGCTGCAGTTTTTTGAAGTGGTGATTGACGTTGTTAGGGTTGGTCCGCCTGCACAGCCAGAGAATAAGGACCATGCACAGAAAACCGATGGCAAAGCCCAGAAGAGGCGAGGTAATCATGGGGATCAGCACCTTTTCGGTCACGCCTTTGATGTGCACCACATGATAGTCCGCCTTGCTGATAGCAGCACCGATGAGACCACCAATGAGCGCGTGCGAAGAGCTGGAGGGAATCCCGTAATACCAGGTAATCAGGTTCCAGATTATGGCTGCAAGGAGAGCACAGATAATCACGCCCTGGGTGACGATGGAGGTTTCCACCATCCCCTTGCCGATCGTGCTCGCCACATGCGTTCCCATGAAAGCGCCCACAATATTGAGCACACCGGCATAGAGTATGGCCTGACGGGTAGTCAGAACCTTGGTGGACACCACGGTGGCAATGGCATTGGCGGAATCATGGAACCCGTTGATATATTCAAATACCAGGGCGATGACAATAACACAGATCAACAAGGTTAAGACCATGCATCACATCCTTTTTCTCACAACATAAGCCCCCTGACCATCGATAAAAAACCCTTGGGACGCGGGAATCTCAAAAACAGCCGGGAACGTCACAAATAACCTGTAAGCCGTGCTCTCAGTGCAGTTTCAGCGCCACGTAAAGCACCATATCCGCAATCACCGAGCAGATATCCAGCGCATTCTCAATACCCTTGTAAATGTCGCGCAGTTTCAGCACATCCAGGGCCTCATATTTGCCGGAAAAGAGCTCTTCCGTCGCGGAATACAATATTTCATCACCACGGTTCTCAATATCACGAATGCGGCTGCTGCAGTCGGTAACTTCCGCGATGGTGGCGTTTTTCTGTAGCATACCGATGATGCGCCGCAGTTCCTCGCCCGACTTGATGAGCAGTTCCGCCTGACGTTTTACGGTCTCGTTATAGGCACCGATCTTATAAATGCGCAGATTCATGCACGCCTTGAGGATAACCTTGGTGCTGGTATACAGATAGGTGGAGATGCGCTGTATATCCTCGCGGTCTATGGGGGTAATAAAGGTGGAATTAAGCAGTTGCAGACTGGCATCCATGGCCTCAGTGGCCCGCCGCTTATAGGTCTTGGCGTGAATCAGGTATTCCTCGCGCTGCTGCAGGTCCGAATACACGATCTGGTAGAAAAGCTGAGAGGAGAGTTCACTGACCTC
>DAIODL010000048.1:0-10845 GCA_036746815.1 Desulfobulbus sp. | reverse complement strand
ACTGAACAAGGAGGAACAATATGAGCAAGAAAATCGTAATTATCGGTGCCGTGGCCGCCGGACCTAAGGCTGCCTGCCGGCTGATGCGGCTGCAACCTGACTGGGACGTGACCATGGTGGATCAGGATGACCTCATCTCCTATGGCGGATGCGGTATTCCTTACTATGTCAGCGGTGATGTTTCCGATGAGAGTGAGTTGCGTGCCACCAGCTATCATCTGGTGCGTGACGCGCATTTTTTTGAGGAATGCAAGGGCGTGAAGGTGATGATCAAGACCCGCGCGCTCGCAATCGACCGCAAGGCCAAAACCGTGAAAGTGGAGCATCTGGACACCGGTAAACAGGAAGATCTGTCCTACGATAAGCTGCTGTTGAGCACCGGCGCGAAACCCTTTGATCTGCCCATCCCTGGTGCAGAGCTGGACGGGGTGTTTTCCATTGCCAACCTGCACAAGGCCATTGATATCAAGGCCATGATTGCGCAGGGCAAGGTGAGTAGGGCAGTGGTTATCGGCGGTGGTGCCATAGGCATAGAGATGGCGGAAGCCCTGACGGATCTGTGGGGTGTGGAGACCGTGCTGCTGGAACTGGCTCCGCAGCTTTTGCCTCGTCTGGTTGATCGCCATTTTGCCGATATGCTGAAAAAGCACCTTGAAGAAAAAAAGATCCCCATTCACACCCAGGAGTCTGCCACGGAAATCATCGGGCGTGATGGCAAGGTGGTCGGAGTCAAGACCACTCAGCGGGAGCTGGAGGCGGACCTGGTTATCATGGCGGTGGGGGTTCGCCCCCGCAGCGAGCTGGCCAAGGCGGCTGGACTTGAGGTCACGCCCCGGGGCGGTATCAAGGTCAACCAGCGCATGCAGACCTCGGACCCGGATATCTACTCAGCCGGTGACTGCGTTGCCCTCACCAATCTGGTGACCGGGCAGGATATGGTGGTGCCACTCGGCTCCCTCGCCAACCGTGAAGGACGCGTGGTGGGCGACAATATGGCGGGTATCCCTTCCCGGTTCAAAGGGGTGCTGGGCTCCTTTATCATGAAGGCCTTTGAGCGCTGCATTGCCTCCACAGGCCTCACCTACGAGGGCGCGCTGGCGGAAGGCTTTGATGCTGATTTCGCACTGTCTGCCCCTGCGGACCGGGCCCATTTCTTTCCCAGCCAGTCCGTGGTCATCGTGCAGCTGGTGTTTGACCGCAAGAGCCGCCGCGTGCTTGGTTTTCAGGCCTTCGGCATGATGAACGACTCGATCTCCGCCCGCGTGGACACGGCTGCGGCCCTGATCGCCAAGGAGAGTACCATCGAGGACTTTGGCCTGGTGGAAATGGCCTACGCGCCGCCGTTCTCCTCAGCCATTGATTCGCTCAATGCTGCGGCCTATGTTGCGGAAAACTTGTGCGACAATCGTATGCGTCGTGTGGATATGCCGCGGTTTCTGGCCTGGATGCAGGATATGAGCATTGAGCCGGATTGGGCGGTCCTGGATCTGCGGCATCCCAAGGATGTGGCACCGTATGTGGAAAAATTCGGTGCCGATAAATGGTTTGGCCTGGAATACAGGCATGTGCGGGAGCAGTACAAGGATCTACCCGCGGGTAAAACCTGGATTATCTTCTGTGATGCCGGTACCCGTTCCTATGAGATCCAGGTTTTTCTGGATCATGTGGGCATGACCAAGACCCTGGTGTTCAGCGGCGGTATGAATGTGATCCACCGGCTGGATTTGGACTGGGTGATTTGAGCGCACGTCTCAACTTCGTGTAACGTATACAAAAAAAGCTCGTCTTTCTTGAGGAAGGCGGGCTTTTTTCATGCAGGTTCCAGGGAGGCAAGAAAGGAGGGCAGCCGGTCAAAATAGCGGGCCACATCCCCGGGTTTGTGGGCGTCCGAGCCGGCCTGCAGTGGAATGCCCCGGTCCAGTGCCGCGCGGATAATCCAGGGAGCCGGGAAGAACATGCCCCGGTAATCAAAACCCGAGGTGTTGATTTCAAGCGCCATACTCTTTTCCTTGAGCGCGTCCAGCAAAAGGCCGATTTGCTTTTTGTGGCTGTTGTTGAAATGGATACCCGGCAAATGCCTGAGTACTGCATCCAAATGGCAGAGTACGTCGCAGTCCAGTTCTTGCACTGCTGTGGTCAGGTTGTCGAAATAGGTAGAAAGCACCTTATCCGCACCGAGGGACGCCAACTTCGCGAGCCCTTCTGGTTTGCGGCTGAGCAGGTTGCGATGGTGGCCTGCGTCATAATAGAAATGGCAGGAAAGCCCCACACGCTCAAAAGGAAATTGTGCAAGACGCTGCTGTATGCGGTCCAGAGCCTGGACGTTGCATCCCAGTTCCACACCGAGGCGGATATTGATTTTGTCCTTATAGATTTTTTTGAGCCGCTCGCCCTCGGCGAAATAGGTGTTGAAATCAGTATCTTCAAGCCAGCACGGAAAGGGATAGTTGATTTCCGTCTCCATGTGTTCCAGAAAGCACATAGTCTTCAGGCCACGCTGGACTCCCGCAGCCACATATTCATTCATCGTGCCCACCGCGTGGTGGCACATGCTTGTATGAATATGACCGTCAAAGCTCGTATCAATAAGAGTCGACATGAGAATAAAGCAAGCAACAACTGGTTGTTGTGCGGGAAAGGGAAACGACGATCAGGCGTTTCCCTTGGGAAAGAAATGAATGACACCATCGATATCCGAGGTGTCGCAGATATCTCCGATCTCGGTTTCAAAGTCAAAAAAACCGCCCATGCCATCCATTTCCACGGAAAAGGAGGGGCCATCCGGGAGATGGTAGACAAGCGTGTCGACCTTGCTGAGATCAATGGGATTTGTAAAAATTCGTTTCATAGTAACCATAGTCAGACTGAGAAAAGCATTTTCTCCCTCTTAGCAGGTTTGGAAAAGAAAAGACATAAAATATGCAAATATTGCATTTTTTTCTTCTCTTCATCATGAGAATCACAGGCTGCAGTTCATGTTAAATGCCCGTATCTTATTGGGTGAAGGTTCTTCCACGGCGATAGGGTTTGACAGGGCAAGAGCACATGGTAATATGTTACGCTCTATGTTGGCCCTGCCTTTTTTTGCTGTTCATAAAAACGTATTGCGAGGAAGCCCTATGGCGCATGATGAATATAGTGATGACGAAAGCGATTTTTTCAAGTCCACGGACAAAAATCCTTCTCATATTTTACCTGAAAAACTTACACTCAGGACCCATCTTCAATTTGCCTGCCATCCGGGTGTCTCCTGTTTTACCGCCTGTTGTCATGACATTAAAATTATCCTTACGCCCTATGACATTCTGACACTGCGCAAGCGGCTCAATATTCCGGCCCATGAATTTATCACCGAATATACTGAGCCCACCTATCTGGAAAAAACCGATATGCCGGGTGTCCAGTTGAAACTGCGGGGGGAGAAAAAGGCGTGTCCTTTTGTCACCCCAGAGGGATGCACCGTGTATACGGACCGTCCTTCAGCCTGCCGTTACTACCCGGTCGGTATGGCGGATTTCCACGAAGGCGGCACCAATGATGCCGAGGAAGAAAAGTTTTTCTTCCTGGTGAAGGAGCCGCACTGTAAGGGGCATGAAGAACCCAAGCACTGGACCATTGGTGAGTGGCGTGCGGATCAGGGCGTGGATGCCCGCGACGAGATGAACAAAAACTGGCTGCGTTTGATCATGCGCCGTAAATCCTTTGGCCTGCAGGCAACGCTCAGTGAGGCGGCCAAACGGATGTTCTTCATGGCTTCTACGGATCTGGATACCTTCCGCAAATTTATCTTTGAAAGCTCGTTTCTGGATACCTATGAAATTGATGCGGCTACCCAGAAGAAGATCAAAGAGGATGATGTGGAGTTGATGCTCTTCTCCTTCAAATTTCTGGCGCATACCCTGTTCGGGGTTCCCTGTTTGACTATTAGGCAGGAGAAAATCCAGGCCAAGGTGGCGGAAATTAAACAGCGTCAGGATAATGTGCTGATCGACGCGGAAAAGGAATACCTGGAACTCAAAGCCGAGATGGAGAAGATGCACAAGGCGCAACAGGCATCTAAAGCAGGAGAAAAGAAAGAATCCTGAAAGTATTTCTTACAAGAGAGCACATGGAAAAGGGAGGCTTTACAGCCTCCCTTTTTTTATGCGTGTTGAGCGATATTTCTTGATTCATTGCGTACATAAAAAAAAGCCCTGCCGGAAAACCGGCAGGGCTTTGTCATACCTAACTCAGAGAGATCGATTATTCGACCTCAAGAGCTTTTGCCCAACCTTTGAGCAGCTTCCAGGCGCTATCCACATCCTGTTGCGCTTCTTTCATCAACTCGTCGCAATGCTCCGGATTGGCCATCTTCAACATCCGGTAACGGTTTTCGTTGAGAGCATAGTCGGCGAAACTGATGGTCGGCTCTTTGGAGTCGATGATCATCGGGTTCTTGCCCTGAGCAGCAAGATCAGGATTGTACCGGAACAGTGACCAGTGACCGCACTCAACAGCCTTCTTCTGCTGCTCAAGACCCATAGCCATGTTGATACCATGGTTGATGCAGTGAGCGTAACAGATGATCAGCGAAGGTCCGTCATAAGCCTCGGCTTCCTGAATGGCCTTGATAGCCTGTGCAGGGTTGGCGCCAATGGAAACACGGGCCACATACACGGTGCCAAAGGTAGCGAAGATCAGCCCCATATTCTTCTTGGGCATTTTCTTACCACCAGCGGCGAACTGTGCAACCGCGGCACGCGGGGTGGACTTGGACATCTGACCACCGGTGTTGGAGTATACCTCGGTATCAAGTACCAGGATATTGACGTTCTTGCCGGAAGCAAGCACGTGGTCCACACCGCCGTATCCGATATCATAGGCCCAGCCATCACCACCGATGATCCAGACAGACTTCTTCACCAGATAGTCAGCCACATGCAGGAGCCGTTTGGCGATGATGCTCTCGCACACCTTACCCTCGATGGCAGCCTTCAACTGTGCCACGCGAGCACGCTGAGCCTCAATGTCAGCCTGGTTTTTCTGCGGAGCGCTGACCAGCTCATCGGCGAGCTTTTTGTCAACCATACCGTCTTTAACCGCGATCTCCAGGAGCTCGGTTGCCTGGCTGGCCAGTTTATCTACGGCCTGACGCATACCCAAACCGTGCTCGGCGTTATCCTCGAACAGAGAGTTCGACCATGCCGGTCCCAGACCGTCGGCACGTTTTGCATACGGGGTGGTGGGCAGGTTGCCGGAATAGATGGAGGAACAACCGGTAGCGTTGGAGGCCAGCATACGATCGCCGATCAACTGAGTGACCAGTTTGATGTACGGGGTCTCACCGCAGCCGGCGCAGGCACCGGAGAACTCGAACAGCGGCCGTTTCAGCTGGCTACCCTTGATGGTACCAACGTTGATCAGGCTCTCGTCAATCTCAGGCAGAGCCATGAAGGTCTTCCAGTTCTTGTCACCTTCGGCCTTCATTGCCTCGTTGTTCATCTGCATGGACAGAGCGCGGATTTCGGTCTTATTGCCGTCGGCGTCTTTCTTGCGAGCCGGGCAGACGGTCACGCACAGGGTACAACCGCAGCAGTCAGCGGTGGACACCTGAATGGTGAACTTCTTGCCACTGAACTCTTTGCCTACGGCATCAGCGGTCTTGAAGGAAGCATCAGCACCGGCGGCTTTCAGATCCTCAGGGCTTACGATCTTCATACGAATGCAGCCATGGGGGCAGACCAGAGAGCAACGGCCGCACTGGATACAGACTTCAGGATCCCACTGGGAAACCTGGACGGCGATGTTACGTTTTTCCCACTGGGTGGTTGCTGTCGGCCAGCGACCATCGTTGGGGAACTCGGAGACAGGAATATCCTCACCATGGCCTTCCATCATCTTGGCGGTAACGGTCTTGACGAAGTCAGGAGCGTCAGCCGGAACGGTGGGCGGCATTTCATGTCCATTGACGTCCGTGGGGATGGTTACCTCAACGACGTTATCAATAGCACCGTCAACAGCGCTGTAGTTCATGTTGACGACCTTGTCACCTTTCTTGCCGTAGGTCTTCTTGATGGCTTTCTTGATGGCGTCAACAGCTTCCTGTTTGGGGATGATGTTGGAAATAACGAAGAAGGCGGTCTGCATGATCATGTTGATGCGTGCACCCAGACCCAGAGCCAGGCCCAGCTTCACAGCGTCGATAATGTAGAATTTGGCTTTCTTCTCGATCAGGTGTTTCTGCACCAGGGCAGGCAGATGATTCCAGATTTCATCCTTGTTGAATGTGGTGGTCAGCAGGAAGGTCCCACCGGGCTCAAGGTTGGCCAGCATGTCGTAGGTGTTCAGGAAGGCCGGATTGTGGCAGGCGATGAAGTTGGCCTTGTTGATCAGGTACGGAGCGACAATCTTGTTTTTACCGAAACGCAGATGCGAGACGGTCATGGAGCCGGACTTCTTGGAGTCATAGACGAAGTAGCCCTGAGCGGAGTTGTCGGTTTCGGTACCGATGATCTTGATGGTGTTCTTGTTGGCACCAACGGTACCATCGGAGCCCAGACCATAGAACAGGGCACGGAAAACCTGAGAGCCTTCAATATTGTAGTTCTTGTCGTAGTTCAGGCTGGTGAAAGCGACATCATCATTCGGGCCAACGCAGAATTTTTTCTTCGGAGCAAACGATGCCATGTTGTCGAAGATAGCCTTGACCATGGCCGGGGTGAACTCGGCAGAACCCAAGCCGTAACGGCCATTGAGGATCATCGGGATGATCATGGTGGGATTGGACTCGGCGGCCTCGGTGACGGCGGTGCGGACATCCAGGTACAGCGGATCGCCGTTGGAGCCGGGCTCTTTGGTACGGTCCATAACCGTGATGCGCTCAACCGTTGCGGGCAGTGCATTGACCATTGCAACCGGATCAAACGGACGATACAGGCGGACAATAACCAGACCGACTTTTTTGTCCTCTGCACTGATCAGATGCTCAACGGTGGAGGCAACGGTCAAGGCGCCGGAGCCCATGATCACGATAACGTCGGTGGCATCCGGTGCACCAATGTAATCAAACAGGTGATACTGACGGCCGGTCATGGCTGCGAATTTGTCCATAGTGGACTGCACAATACCAGGAACTGCCTCATAGAATTTGTTGACACTCTCACGGCCGATGAAGTTGACGTCCGGGTTCTGAGCGGTACCGCCGATGGAGGGGCGATCCGGGGTCAGAGCACGCTCGCGGTGAGCGATAACCAGATCTTCGTCGATCATGGAGCGGATGTCATCCATGGTCAACTGCTCAATCTTCATAACCTCGTGGGAGGTACGGAAACCATCAAAGAAATGGACGAAAGGAATCCGGGACTTCAGTGTGGACTGGGTGGAGATCAGAGCCATATCCTGAGCTTCCTGCACGTCCTGAGAGCAGAGCAGAGCCCAACCGGTCTGACGGGCAGCCATGACGTCGCCATGATCACCGAAGATGGACAAACCCTGGCAGGCAAGGGCGCGGGCGGTCACATGGAAAACCGTCGGGGTCAACTCACCGGCGATTTTGTACATGTTCGGGATCATCAGCAACAGGCCCTGGGAAGCGGTAAAGGTGGTGCAGACAGCACCAGCGCCCAGAGAACCATGAATGGAACCGGCAACACCAGCTTCAGACTGCATCTGGGAAATAACCGGCACGGAGCCCCAAATATTTTCCTGTTTAGCATTCGCCTTGGCATCAGCCTCGGCAGCCATCGGTGAAGATGGCGTAATGGGGTAGATTGTTATGACTTCACTTGTGGCATACGCGACATGCGTGCATGCCTGGTTTCCGTCAATGGTGACCATTTTTCGCGACATAAAATCATTCTCCTTACACGGTGGTTGGTGTTCGCCGACAGCTGCCTGCCGGAAACGGTTACGATGGACGTAATACTACAAGAGGTGCTGCTGCTTCTGCAAAAACGCAGAGATCAGCAGTGTTCTTTTGTTAAATCCAGGTGTTGCTGATCAAGAGTACCTCAATGGAGCAATGGAAGAAGACGCAATCACGCAAGGACATTTTAATCCGTATTCTGCCGCGGTGGTGCTGCACGAAAAACCGCGAAAGATACAGCGTTTCCTCCCGGTTTATAACGAAACCCCGCCTGTTTAAGAGGCGGTCAAGCTGTGCTGGTACGAAAGCACTTTTTCAATATTGTGTGTAACAGCCCATGCAATAATTTAGCGTCAATAACTGCGTTCGCCAAATTAAACTATTGTGGGATATTATGCAATCCTAAAGCGTTTGCAAAAAAGGGTACAGTTTTACGAAGTTGTCAGATTTTTTATATGTGCTGACTATGGCTCACAGGGTACCTGCTGAAAATGGGCCACAGGTGGGCAAAAGGGCTGGAATGTACAAAAATCAGTGTTGATGTTTGTCAGGATTTTCGCCCAGAAATTGTTTAATTTTTTCATACAGGGATTCGGGGATATATTCACTGAACATGAATTGTTCCGCCTCTTCTCCGGTGATGGTTGCTTTGACATCCAGGGGCAGTGAACGCAGGAAAGCGACGCGTTCGGGATTGGGTTTTCTCGAGTCAGACATGAGGCATCTCCTAAAAAATATAAGGGAACTTACCTATCTGCAGGCGGGTCAGCCTGTGGCAGGTTGCAAGGTTCATCAAAATAGATTTTCCCGTGTTTGTAAATGATCTCGTCATCGACGGAAACTTTTCGAAAACAGCGGGCATTCAGTCCTGTTCCCATAGCAGGGCACAGGCGGGTTTGCCGATCACCAGGTCATCAAAAACGACTTTCGCAGGTGCCCTGGTCATGCCGAAGCAGACATGCAGGGGCATGAGGTGTTCTTCCCGGGGGTGACAGTAGCGGGCATGCGGTGCCTGTTGCCAGTGAATAAGCCGTTTTTCCCGTTCCTCGGAGGATAATGCTGGATTTGTGCAGGTTTCAATCAACCATGCGTTGAATGCTTCCGCCCGGGCATCCCGTCTACCCGGTACCGCCGTGAAAAACGCTTCCATATTATGAAAGGAGAGACCCGAGCCGATGACAAGTATCTGCTCCTGTAAAAGAGGTGCCAGTGCCTGGCCAAGGGCGATATGCGCATGAGGATCAAGCCCGGTGAGCAGCGAGAGTTGAAGACAGTGAACAGCAGCTGATGGGTACATCAGTTTCAGAGGAACAAACAGACCGTGATCAAAGCCCCGGTGCATCTCCATATGTGGATGCAGTCCCGCTTCTGTTAACAGTATCCGGATTGCCTCCGCCAGTTCCGGGGCACCTGGTGCGGGATAGGTAATTTGGTATGATTCGTCTGAAAAACCGTAATAGTCATACAGCAGCGGTGGTTGGGCTGCGCCGAGAATGGTGGGCTGTCTTTCTTCCCAATGGGCACTGATCACGAGGATGGCCTTCGGCGGGCGCAACCGGCCGGCAATCGTTTGCAGGAAAGTAACCAGTTGCTGATGTGCAGGATCGCCCAGCAGGGGGAGAGGACCGCCGCCATGCGGAATATAGAGTACCTGTGCGTGTGAAGAGAGGGAAGTCATGGTATGCGCTCCTTTGGGGCAAGCTCTGAATGATAACCTATCTTGCAGAAATAAGCGTCTGCGGCAAACCTGGCAAGCATCCATTTTGTTCAAAGTTTAAATTGTGTTGCCTGCGTTCGGTTTACATGGGGTTTATGGTGTTGCTTCAGGGAAAAATGGATATTGTTTTTTTCTGTTTGTTACAGACGCGGTGCAAGTGACGATGTGGTTAGAGGAGGAGCTGAAAGATGAATGAGACACGAAAAAAAGGGTTGGTGACGGAATTTCTTGCAAGTGAGCAGTCCTCCGGCATTCTTCTTTTATTGACTACGGTGGTTGCCATCATTTGGGCCAACTCCAGCCTGGGGGGAGGTTACTCCGCCTTCTGGCATCAAAAAGTCGGGTTTGCCGGGGCTGGTCTTGGCCTGAAAATGAGTGTGGAGCACTGGGTCAACGATGGACTCATGGCCATCTTTTTTCTGCTGATTGGGCTTGAGATTGAACGGGAGTTTTATATCGGCAAGCTTGCCGACTGGAAACAGGCCAGTTTGCCTGGATTTGCGGCTCTGGGCGGCATGGTGTTGCCCGCACTGCTGCATTTTCTTTTTAATCAGGGCACACCCACACAAACGGGCATCGGCATCCCCATGGCCACGGATATTGCCTTTGCACTGGGAGTACTGGCTCTGCTTGGTGATCGGGTGCCTCCATCCCTGAAAATATTTCTTGCCGCCTTTGCCATTATTGATGATCTGGGCGCCATTGTTATTATTGCCCTCTTTTATTCCCAGGGATTCTCTCTGCCATTTTTTGCACTCGGGCTGATTATTTTTCTTGGTCTTCTGCTTTTGAACCGCACTGGAGTACGCCAGCTTTCGTTGTATCTGATTGCTGGTGCAGTGATGTGGTATTGCCTGCTGCGTTCAGGGGTGCATGCCACGCTGGCCGGCGTGCTGCTGGCTTTTGCCATTCCCTTTGACGGCGGTGATACCCAGTCACCCTCAACCCGCCTTCTGCACGTGTTGCACAAGCCGGTTTCCTTCCTCGTTATGCCCATCTTTGCCCTGGCCAATACCGGCGTGGTGTTTTCCGGGGAGGCGCTGGCGGGTCTGCTGTCTCTCAATAGCCTGGGTATTTTTCTGGGGCTGGTGGTGGGTAAGCCATTGGGGATTGTCCTGTTTGCGGGGGCAGCGGTAAAAACAAAGCTTGCGCAGCTGCCGGAGCATGCCAGCTGGTGTCATCTCTTTGGCGTGGGATTACTTGGAGGTATCGGGTTCACCATGTCGATTTTCATCGCTTTGCTGGCGTTTCATGAGCCGCATGTGATTGCCCAGGCGAAACTGAC